>DASVCN010000021.1:0-95000 GCA_036381595.1 Trueperaceae bacterium
TAACCTGCCGACAAGTTGTGAACAAGCTGCACGTAAGACGTAGTCAGAAGGTAAGCAGCGGAAACGCAAGCCCTCGACCACCGACCGGGAAGAGTGGAACCCCGATGGACATGCAAAGAACCTCGATCGAAACCCCCCGCGGCAGGCAGTTCGAGCTCATGGCGAGCGCCCGCACCGTCGAGCCCCCGTCCCTGCCCGCGGCGGGCGATCCCGGCGGCTTCGGCCCACCGGCCGCCGACGAAGCGAACGGTGTCGAGGACATCAGGGCGGTCCTCCGCGAGGAGATCTGCCTGCTCGACCACGCCCCGGGCAGCGCGCTCAGCGAGAACGCGATGGCGAAGCGGTTCGACACCAGCCGCACGGTGATCAAGCGCGTCTTCTACGGGCTCGAGTACGACGGTCTCGTCGAGAGCATCGCCGGGGTGGGAACTATCGTCACCAGCATCGACCTCGTCTATCTGCAGCAGGTCTACGCCCTGCGCTTCAAGCTGACCGAACTGGTCGCCGACTTCTCGGCCGGTCGAGTGACGGAGGAGCACCTCGAGCGCATGAGGCAACTCGCCAATGCCGCCGAAGCGCTGCGGGGCGCATACGACTACCGGGAACTGGCCCGCCTCTACATGTACTTCGCCCAGGAGTTCGGTCAGGCGATCGGCAACCGTCCCTTCCTCGAGATCATGGACCGACTCTTCTACCAGACGTCACGCGTCTACCTCCAGGTCCTCCCCGACATGGAGTGGGAGCAGGAGGTCGATATCGCCGTGCAGGAGATGCGCGACATCGCGGCTGCGATGGAGGCGAAGGACATGGCTCAGGTCGCGCGGATCCGGCGCTACCACATGGCCTGGAACCTGCGTCGCTTCAACCACTACCTGAGCAGCGCGATATTCGACGTGGACCCCACGCAGGAATTCGAGTTCGAAGCCTAGTCAGTGACGCCTGCGGCCGGTTGGACGGCCCGCAGGAGTAGGGAGAAGAGAGAGTGGCAGACGAGAAGTCCGGACAGAAGGCGCAGCTCAGCAGATCCACCCTTGCCGTCTGGGGCGGCGAGGACCGCTACCTGATGGAGAACGTCACCCAGGTGCCCCTGGTGCACAGCGTGTCGTTCGGCTATCACGATCTCGACCAGTGGCGCGAGGTGGCGATCGGCGAGCGCAAGGGTCACATCTACGGCCGCAACACCAACCCGACCGTCGAGGTGTTCGAGGAGAAGGTGCGGCTCCTCGAGGGCGGAGAGGCGGCGACGAGCTTCTCGACCGGCATGGCTGCTATCAGCAACACCCTCTTCACGCTACTGAATCCCGGAGATCGCACGGTGAGCGTGAAGGACTCGTACGGCGGGACGAACAAGATCTTCACCGAGTTCTTCCCCAGGTTCAACCTCGACGTGACCCTCTGCGAGACCGGCGACTTCGACCAGATCGAAGCCGAGATCGCCAAGGGTTGCAAGCTGCTCTACCTCGAGACGCCTACCAACCCGACCTGCAAGATTTTGGACATCGAACGGTTCGCCCGCAAGGCGCACGAGGTGGGGGCCCTGGTGGTCGTCGACAACACCTTCGCCACGCCGATCAACCAGAATCCGCTCGAGCTGGGCGCCGATCTGGTCATCCACAGCGCGACGAAGTTCCTCGGCGGCCACGCCGATGCCCTCGGCGGAGTCGTCGTCGGACCGGCGGATCTCGTCCACGCCATTTACCACTTCCGGGAGATAAACGGCGCCACCCTCCATCCCGAGGCCGCCTACCTCCTCCTCCGCGGCCTCAAGACTCTCGAGCTCCGCATCGAGCGCCAGAACGCGAACGCCATGAAAGTAGCCCGCTGGCTCGACTCGCACCCGTTCATCTCGAACGTCTTCTACCCGGGCCTGGAGAGCCACAGGTACCACGAGGTGGCGAAGCGGCAGATGCGGGGCTTCGGGGGGATGCTCAGCTTCCAGCTCGCCACCGACGACTTCGGCGCCGTGAAGGAGTTCCTGCCCCGGCTCCAGCGGGTGCACCGGGCCGCCAACCTGGGCGCGGTCGAAACGATCGTTGCCCCACCCCGCACCGGCTCCCATGTAGAGCTCACCCCCGAAGAACGGGCCGCGGCCGGCATCCCCGAAACGCTGGTGCGCTACTCGACGGGGATCGAGCACGCCGACGACCTCATCGCCGACCTCGACCAGGCCCTGACCGCGACGATGGAACGGTTCGGGGTCCCAGCCGGAGCTGCCTGATGGCCGCTGGCCCGGCAACCTGCCGGCTCGCGCTGGTCGGCTTCGGGACGGTGGGCCAGGGCGTGACCGAGATCCTCGCCCAGCGGCGTGAACGCTATGCGCGCGAGTTCGGCCTCGATATGCGGGTCGTGGCGGTGAGCGACCTGAATCGGGGCAGCATCTACGATCCGGCCGGTTTCGAACCGCAGGCCCTCCTGGACAACGCCGGTGACCTGGAACGCCTGGGCGCCCCGCACAAGGGCTGGGACGCGCTACGGACCATCCGCGAGTGCAACGCCGATGCGGTACTGGAGATGGCCTACACCGACCTCGAGACGGGCGAACCGGGCCTCAGCCATGCCCGGGCAGCATTGTCGAACGGCAAGCACATCGTCATGTCGAGCAAGGGGGCGGTCGCTCTGCACTTCCCCGAACTCCTCGCGCTGGCCAACGAGAACGGCGTAAGCATAGGCGTCGAAGGCACGGTGATGAGCGGCACGCCCACCCTTGCGCTGGCCACCGAGATGCTCAAGGGCGCAGGTGTGACACGCATCGAGGGGATCCTCAACGGCACCACCAACTACATCCTCACCAGAATGGGCGAAGGGCTCGCCTATGGGGACGCGCTTGCAGAAGCCCAACAGAAGGGCTACGCCGAGGCCGACCCGACCGGTGACGTGGAAGGGATCGACGCCGCCGGCAAGGTGGCCATCCTCGCCAACCTGGTGATGGACAGACCGCTGGCGTTGAGCGATGTCCGTCGACAGGGGATAAGCCGCCTCACGCCCGCCGATATCGAGGAAGCCAGGGCAGCTGGTCAGGTGTGGAAGCTGATCGGCTATGTCGACGGAGCGAGCGCCCGGGTAGAGCCGCGGCGCATCCCGGCCAGTCACCCGCTGGCCGCGATCAGTGGCGCCACCAACGCCGTCACCTTCACGACCGACTACCTGGGGGAAGTAACGCTGATAGGGCCAGGAGCCGGCAAGCTGGAGACGGGGTACGCGATGATCGGCGACCTGCTCAAGATCGCCCGCCAAGGTGGTTTCGCTGCTGCCTCCCGATCGAACGCAACGGGCCCCCAGGGAGCGACGACGACATGAACATGCCCGTCGACGGCACCCGGCAGACGGCAGCCGAGCTGATCGAAGTACTCAACCCCCAGGACGGGACGCTGGTGGATACGGTTCCGAGCGCGGGCGTCGAGGCGATGCAGAGGGCCATAGACTCGGCCGTTGAGGGGAGCCGGCGCTGGCGCCGCTCCACCACTCGGCAAAGGATGGACCTGCTCTTCGGGGTAGCCGATCTGGTCGAGGAGCGAAGCGAGGCTTTCGCGACCACGATCGCCCTCGAGGGGATCAAGACGATCCGCGAGGCGCGCAAGGAGGTCGCCCGCTGCGTCGAGACGCTGCGGTTGAGCGGCGAGGAGGCGAGGCGGCTGACCGGCGAGACGATCCGTTTCGACCAGGCGCCGGGGGGCGAGCGGCGCAAGGGCTTCTTCACCCGCGAGCCGATCGGGGTCGTGGGGGCGATCACGCCCTTCAACGACCCGCTGAACCTCGTCGCCCACAAGGTGGGTCCGGCGGTCGCGAGCGGCAATGCGGTCATCGTCAAGCCCGACAGTCGCACGCCCCTCTCTGCCCTCGGGCTCGCACGGGCGTTCGAGGAAGCGGGAGCGCCGTACGGGGTCGTACAGGTCGTGACCGGGCCGGGCAGCCGGGTGGGCAGGGAACTGGTCCGCGACCCGCGCGTAAGACTCATCTCCTTCACGGGAGGGCGGGAGACCGGTGAGCGGATCATCAGGGAGGGTGGTTTCAAGCGGTACGCCATGGAGCTGGGGAACAACGCCCCGGTGATCGTCATGGCCGATGCCGATGTAGAGGCCGCCGCCCCTGCGATCGTCAGCGGCGCCTTCTGGGCCGCCGGCCAGAACTGTCTGCACGCCCAACGGATCTTCGTGCACCAGGAGGTGTGGGACAGCCTCGTGCCGCTTCTGGTCGCTGGCGCCGAGCGCTACCGGGTCGGCGACAAGCTGGACGAGGCGACCGACATGGGGCCGATGATCGACGAGGATGCGGCGGTCAGAGTGCAGGAGATGGTGGCGGACGCGCTCGCGAAGGGCGCCCGGCTGCTCACCGGCGGTCGCCGTGAAGGGGCGTTCTTCATGCCCACGCTGCTCGCCGATGTGCCACCGTCGGCCATGATCCACGACGATGAGGTCTACGGCCCGGTGAGCCTGCTGGAGCGGTTCGGCGATCTGGAGGAGGCCATCGCTGCCGCGAACGCGGTCGACTTCGGTCTGCAGGCGGCGATCTTCACGAACGACCTCGAAGCCGCCTTCGAGGCTGGCGAGGCACTCGAGTACGGGGGCGTGATCGTCAACGACAGTACCGACTACCGGTTGGACGCGATGCCGTTCGGTGGGCCCAAGGGATCTGGCCTCGGACGTGAAGGCGTGCGCTTCGCGATGGAGGAGATGACCGAACCGAAGCTGCTGAGCATCAAGCTGAGCGACCGCCCCCGGAAGGCAGTCGACTGAGCGATGAGCGGCCCGGCCGCTCACGGGTTGTCGCTCATCGATGTCTACCGCGCACGTTCGCGCATACGCGGCCTGACTGTCCGCACGCCCCTGGTGCCGTCGGCGGCGCTTAGCCGGAGGGCCGGCTCGCCGGTCCACCTCAAACTCGAGAACCAGCAGTACACCGGAAGCTTCAAGCTTCGCGGCGCCCTCAATGCCCTCCTCGCGCTCTCTCCCGAGGAGCGCGAGCGAGGCGTGGTGACGGTCTCGACCGGCAACCACGGCCGGGCCGTTGCTCACGCCTGCCGGATGACCGGCAGCCGGGCAACGGTCTGCATGTCGAGACTCGTCCCCGCCAACAAGGTCGCGGCCATCGAGGAGCTCGAGGCGCGGATCGTCATCTGCGGCGACGGCCAGGACGACGCTCAGCTCGAGGCAGAGAGGCTGAGGGCAGAGGAGGGCCTTACGTTCATCCCGCCGTTCGATCACCCGGAGGTCATCGCCGGTCAGGCCACGGCGGGTCTCGAGATCGCCGAGCAGCTGGTGGAGGCTCGGCAAGGTCGTGGCGCAACCGATCAACCGTTGCAGATACTCGTTCCCCTCTCCGGCGGCGGACTCATCTCCGGTGTTGCTCTGGCGATCAAGTCCCTCGACCCGAACTCGCGGGTGGTGGGAGTGAGCATGGAGCGCGGCTGCGCCATGTACCAGTGCCAGCAGGCCGGCGGCTACCGGCCGGTCGAAGAGCAGGAGAGCCTGGCCGACTCGTTGGGCGGCGGCATCGGCGCAGACAACCGCTACACCTTCGCCATGGTGCGGGAACTGGTAGACGAGATCCAACTCGTGGGCGAGGAGCAGATCGCCGCCGCCATCGTCCACGCCTACCTGGAAGAGCGTCAGGTGGTGGAGGGGGCGGCCGCGGTAGGGATAGCGGCGCTGCTGCGCGGCCCTACCGCAGGCTCCGACCGAGAAACGGTCGTCCTGGTGAGCGGCGCGAACATCGACATGGAACTCCACCGGCGGCTGGTCGCCCGCGCATCGACGCCCGAGCGAGAGCTGGCCGCGGAAGGAGGCGACTGAGGTGACGGAAGCGATGGTGCTGAACGAGCAGCGGCTCCGCTCGCTGGTGCCCCTCGACCTCCAGGCGGTGGACGCAATCGAAGAGTGCTTCCGCAAACTCGCCATGGAAGCCGTCGTCATGCCGCCCGTCATGCGACTCGACATCGAGGAGCACAACGGCGAAGTGGACGTCAAGAGCGCCTACCTGCCGGGGATGGAGAACTTCGCCATCAAGATCAGTCCCGGCTTCTTCGACAACCCGAAGCTCGGCCTTCCGAGCCTCAACGGGCTGATGGTGTTGCTGAGCGCCCGCACCGGGCTGCTCCAGGCGATGCTGCTGGACAACGGTTACCTGACCGCAGTCCGGACCGCGGCCGCGGGCGCGGTCGCAGCCAGGTGGCTCTCGCGAGAGGACAGCCGTACGGCGGGGATCATCGGTGCAGGCGAGCAGGCTCGGCTCCAGCTCCGGGCGCTCTGCCTGGTGCGGTCCATCGAACGGGCCCTGGTCTGGGCCCGGGATGAGGAGAGGGCCAACGCTTACGCGACCGAGATGAACGACCAGTTGGGCATCCCGGTCGAGGTGGCGGGAGACCGCGAGGCCCTGGTCAGGCAGAGTGACATCGTCGTGACCACCACACCGAGCCGCGACCCGCTCGTCGACGCGGCCTGGCTGGAACCCGGGCTGCACCTGACCGCGATGGGTTCGGACTCCGAGCACAAGAACGAACTCGAACCGCAGGTAGTGACGCGGGCCGACCTCTACGTGTGCGATCGGTCCAGCCAGTGCCGTTCACTGGGCGAGCTGCACCACGCGATCGACAGCGGCCTGCTTGCCGAAGACGACGATTTCCCGGAACTCGGCGAGGTCATCGCCGGGTCCAGGAGCGGGCGCACCGACCCGCAGCAGATCACCGTGTGCGACCTGACAGGCACCGGTGCCCAGGACTCAGCCATTGCCGCCCTTGCCTACGCCAGGGCGGAGGGCATCTCCTCTACGGACGGTCGGGAAGGGGACCGCCCCCAGGGGGACGAGGACAGGGGTCACGGCAGGCGCGTGGCTACACCAGAGGCCGTTTCCAGGCCCGATAAGGAACGAGCATGAACGAGAAGCTCAACTTCAGCCAGGAAGAGTATGCTCAGCGGCTCAACAAGGTCCACCGCGCGATGGGCGAGCAGGGGATAGAGGTGCTGATCATCAGCGACCCCTCCAACATGTCGTGGCTCACCGGTTACGACGGTTGGTCGTTCTACGTCCACCAGGCGGTTCTGGTGCCCCAGGGCGAGCAGCCGATCTGGTTCGGACGGAACCACGACAGGCCGGGCGCCAAGCGCACCTGCTACATGACCGACGACCGTCTCACCGGCTACCCCGACAGCTTCGTCCAATCGTCCGTCTGCCATCCGATGGAGGTGCTCGCCGGTCTCATCCGCCAGAACGGTTGGGACAGACTCTCCGTGGGCGTCGAGATGGACAACTACTACTTCAGCGCGGCCGCTTACACTACCCTGCAGGTCGAGCTGCCCGAGGCCCACTTCAAGAACGCTACCGGCCTGGTCAACTGGCAGCGCGCCATCAAGTCGGAGCAGGAGATCGCCTACATCAGGCAGGCCGCCCGGATCGTCGAACGGGTGCACGAGCGGATCTTCGAGGTGATCGAACCGGGGATGCGGAAGAACGACCTGGTTGCCGAGATCTACGCTACCGCCATCCGCGGGACGGCCACATTCGGGGGCGACTATCCCGCTATCGTGCCGCTGCTCCCCAGTGGCGCCGACGCCGGCGCGCCGCACCTGACATGGGATGACGTGCCGCTGCAGAGCGGCTTCGGCACCTTCTTCGAGGTGGCCGGCTGCTACAAGCGCTACCACTGCCCCCTCTCCCGCACGATCTACCTGGGCACCCCTGAGAAGCGCTACCTCGACGCCGAAGGAGCGTTGGTGGAGGGGATCGAGGCGGCGCTCGAAGTGGCCAGACCGGGCAATACCTGCGAGGAAGTGGAGAGCGCCTTCGCCCGGACCGTCGCCCGCTACGGCATCCACCGGGAGAGCCGAGCCGGTTACCCGATCGGTCTCAGCTACCCGCCCGACTGGGGCGAGCGGACGATGAGCTTCCGGCCGGGGGACACGAGCGTCCTTCAGCCGGGCATGACCTTCCACCTGATGCCCGGCCTCTGGTTCGACGACTGGGGGATGGAGATCACCGAGAGCATCCTCATCACGGAGAACGGGGCGGAGTGCCTCTGCAACGTGCCGAGGCAGCTGTTCGTGAAGGCGTAGCCTGACTGTAACCGCACTCACGATGGCGGCACGCCCGCTCCCCCTAGGCTTGGCTCCTAAGGGGGAGTCGTCATGCTCGGATGGATTATCGGACTGGCAGTGGTTGCGGTGATAGCGGGCGCGCTCGGTTTCGGAGGGGTAGCGAGCGTTGCCGCCGGCATCGCTCGGTTCCTGTTCTTCGCCCTACTGGTGGTCATCGCCCTGGTCGTGATCTTCGCGTTGTTCTGAGCCTCCAACGCACCAGAAGGAAGCGCCGGCAGGTCGATACCCGACCTGCCGGCGCTGCTACTGGCTCTAGCCGTTACTGCATCTGGGACAGCTGATCGAGGAGTATGTCGTTCGACTCCTCGTTCAGGTCGGTGAGCGTCTCCTCGACGTCGTCTCCCGTGAAGATCGCGGCCATCGCTTCGTTGACCAGGTCGCGAACGAAGTCGTAGCCGGGCGTGGCCGGCTCGGCGGTGCCGTACTGGAGCAGTTCGAAGGCGGTCGCGTACTTAGGATTCGCCTCGAAGTAGTCGCCCAGGTTCTCGGCGACGCTCTCCCGAACCGGGAAGTAGTTGGTCACGCGCGCCCACTTCGCCTGCGCCTCTGGCGAGGTGTAGTGCTTGAGGAAGAGCCAGGCCGCGAGCTGGCTCTCCGGGGTCCCGGCCTGGGTGATGCTCACCGAGGGGCCGTAGACGTTCATCGCCGGATCGGGTGTGGTGTGCGGGAAGGCGGTGACGTCGAAGCCGAAGTTGGCGCCCGACTCGACCGCTCGCTCGTAGTAGGGGATGCCTACCGACGACCCGGTGGCGGTGAAGGTGGTGCCGATGCCGAAGTTCGCCTGGGCGCCGTACTGCTCGGTCTCGATCGCCGCGCAGCCGTCCTCGATCAGGCCCTGAAGGAAGTTCATCGCTTCGATGGCCTCGGGACTGTCGTAGGTGTACCGGTTGTTCTCGGCGTCGTAGATGTCTCCACCGAAGGCGAACACCCAGGAGGCGAAGGTGCTGGCGCTGACCGAGATCTCGTAACCTATCGCCGCCTCGCCCTGGGCGTCGCTGAACGGGTTCTCGGCAGCCGCGCAAGCCACTTCACGGAACTCCTCGGGAGTCTGCGGGAACTCGTCGTAACCGAGCTCCTCGAGCCAGCTCTGGTTGTAGAACATCACTTCCATCGAACGGTTCGGCGGCCAGCCCAGTTGGGCGCCGCCGAAGCTCGGGAACACGTCGGCCTTGACGAATCCTTCGAAGAAGTCGCCGAGCTCCTCTTCGGAGTAACCCCACTGCTCGCTTTCGACGAGCGGCCGCATGTCTATCAGCGCGTCGGCGAGCTGGTAGGTGGCCGCCTGGTTCTGGTAGGCGAGCAGCATCTGCGGCATGTCGTCGGTGGCGAGGACCGGCAGCATCTTCTGGAAGAGGTCGCCGTAGTTGCCCTGGTTCTCGGCGACGACGGTGATGCCGTATTCGTTGGTCTCGTTGAACTCCTGGACGATCTCTTCCAGGACCTCGCCGTTAGGGCCGTCGTGCACATGCCAGAAGGTGACTGTCTGGCCGCTCGGGTCCACCCCTTCATAAGGGTTCTCCTGAGCCAACGCCGGCGTGAGGACGAGTCCCGCCAGAAGGCCGAGGAACAAGATTGAACGCCTCATTCGTTCTCCCTTCGATCCGTGAAGTATTTCTCTTTACTTTAACCGTAGACGGGCGGCGCGAAACGCGATAGCGCGTTCACCGTTCCTACATCCGGGCCCGCGGCGCACTGCTACAGGCGGGTCCTCAGCCCTTGAGGCCCGAGGTAGCTATCCCCTCCGTGAACTGCTTCTGAGCCACGAAGTAGAGCACCAGCACCGGAAGGATGGTGATCATCGCGCCGGCCATCAACAGGTGGGTCTCCGGCCCGGCGACGCCCATGAAGTTGTAGAGGCCCACCATCAGCGGCCGCCAGGTCGGGTTGGTCGTCACCAGGATCGGCCACAGGAAAGCGTTCCAGGAGGTGATGAAGGCGAGCAGAGTTACCGTAAGCATCACCGGTTTGCTCATCGGCACGACCACCGAGACGAGGAAGCGGAGGTGGCCGGCGCCGTCCATCCGCGCGGCGTCCCAGAGATCGAACGGGATGCGCGCGAAGAACTGACGAAGGAGGAAGATGCTCACCGCGTTGGCCATGAACGGCACCGTGAGTGCCTGCAAGGTGTTGATCCACGACCCGCCGGGCAGCGGGAAGATATCTCCGCGGATTATCAGGAACTGGGGGATGAAAGTGACCGTTTCGGGGATCATCAGCGTGGCCAGAAGCATGGTGAAGATCAGGTCACGAGCCGGGAACTCGATGCGAGCGAAGGCGTAAGCGGCCAGCGTCGAGGTGACCAGGAGACCTGCGATGGTCGTGCCGGTGATGATCACGCTGTTCATGAAGTATTGGGCGAACTCGGCCTGGTTCCAGGCGCGAACGTAGTTCGACCATTGCGGCGACTGGGGGACCCAGGTGCGGGTGAGCGCCTCGCCCAGCGTCATCAGCGACGTCGAGACCATGTAGAAGAAAGGGGTGACGGCGACGACCGCACCGAACAGGAGCAGGAGGTAGACGGGCACGTACCTGAGGCGGTAGCCGACCGTCCCCCAGTCGGTCGGACGGCGGGCGCTAGCCACCTTCGCGTGCTCCTCGGGTCTTCTCTGCGAGGTTAGCCATAGAACACCTGTTTGCCCATGACGCGCTGCTGAGTGATGGTGACGAAGAGGATGACGAAGAAGAGCAGGAACGATTGCGCTGCCGCAAGGCTGAAGTTGCTCGCCTTGTAGAAGGTGTCGAAGATGAGGATGCTGGCGGTATCGACGGTATCGCGCGCGAAGGGAGTTCGCATCACGTAGAGCTGACTGAAAGCCTGCAGCGAGCCGATGAAACCGAGGAGCGTCAGGTAGTAGGTGACGGGCGACAGCAGCGGGACGGTGATGCTCCAGAACTTCTGCCGGGAGTTGGCCCCGTCGATCTCTGCCGCCTCGTAGAGCTCGCCGGGGATCCCGCCCAACCCGGCGAGGAAGATGACGACGTTGAGCCCGGTATAGGTCCACACGCCGAAGATGATGATGCTCACCAGCGCCAGGCTGGGACCCAACCAGAGGCCGTCGAGCTGCCAGGCTACGCCGAGGCTCGCGAGCCAGCCGTTGAAGGCCGTGATCTGCTCCCCGAAGAGTAGCTCGAGAAGGGGTCGCGGTTCGAAGAGCCACCTCTGCGGCTCGATCCCCAGGAAGGCAAGCACCTGGTTCGCAGGGCTGAGGCTGCCCGGCGCCAGGCTGCTCCCCCGCGGGCTGAACAGCTGCGCGAAGACCACCGCCGCGGCGACCTGCGGAGTGACGTAGGGGAGGAAGTAGATCATCCTGAACCCCTCCTTACCCCGGATCTTCTGGAACAGCAGAGTGGCGAGGACCAGTGCCAGCGCGATCTGAACCGGTATCGTCCCGAGCGCGTAGAAGAGAGTACGCACCAGCGAAGCCAGGAACTCCTCGCTGCCTTCGCGCATCATCGTGCTCCAGCCCAGAGCGATGGCTACTCCGGCTGCGGTCAGGACGAGGGCGACGATGAACCGGCCCCAGCGCCTGAGGCCCTCTCGGCTGAACGCCGAAGTCCAGAGCCAGTGAGCCACGAGCAGGGCCGCGAGGCCGACCGCGAACGCTAGCGCGGCGCCCCAGCTTCCCACCAGGTCGGAGTAGTGCTCGAAACCTATGTAGCCGCCCTTGCGGATGCGCCAACGGAAGAGGCTCATGTAGAAGGCGTAACCGATGGGGAAGAGGCCGAAAACAGCGATCAGGAAGACGGACGGCAGGATGAAGAGGTAGGCGGTCAGCTTCTCGCCGAAGCGGTGTCCGGTCCGACCGACCGCTCGAGTGGCAGGGCGGCTCGCTTTACCCTGCTGCAACTTCTCCATCAGTTCGCTGCCGGCTTGCAGGAGGCGTGGGGACGAGGAGCGGACTGCGGCGGGTCGCTCGGCATGGCTACATCCTACCGTCCCGCTTCAGGGCGCCTTTCCGGCAGGGGACACGGTGCTTCTGGGCCGGAAGCGTGACTGTGACGAGCGAGACGTTGCACGGATGGACCCGACCTAACGTGGAGTTCCAACTGTGTCCGATTTTGGGAGGTACCGATGAAGCACTGGACGCGATGGGCGTTCCTCGCGACTATGTCGCTGCTCCTGGCAGCCTGCAGTTCTACCCTCGATGCTCCGTCGACCACTACTGGGCCCGAAGCGGAGCCGAGTCCGAGCTCCGTGGACGTCGACGAGGCAGACCTAGACGAGGTAACGGCCACCTGGGCGGGGTACGACGTCGAGTTCGTCGGCACGGGCATGGGCAGCCAGTGGGACAGCGAGATCGACCGGGCAGAGCTCGAGTTCGGTCCTGCCGGCGTCGAGAAGGTGATAGCGCGGGCGACCGTGCGATACATAGATGACCCGGACTTCCCCGACTTCAACGGCTTCTCGGAACCCCAGCGGGTACTCTTCACGGCTTACGACGCAACCGGCGACGAGCTCGCGTCCGAGGTCGTGAGCAACGGCGTGCCGCCGGTCCATCCGAACCCGGAGGGCGACGAGGAGGGCGTTGGCGCCGCGCTCATCTACCAGGCCTCGTTCGACGGGGTCATCGACGGTTCAGCCGTCGCTTCGGTAGGGGCGCGGATCGTCGAGGCCGAGGGCGATTCGGATCCGGAGTACGAGAACAGGGCGCTCGAACTCTACGTCCTGCGGCGACCGGCCAACGGGGCGGTCTCGATCGGCGGCACGCCCAACCAGTTCGTCTGGTGGAAGATCGATGCCGAAGTCGGCGAGTTCGAGATCGAACTGCCGACCGGCTTCGCTGGAGGCGAGGTGCCTGTCACCTTCTCCGTCACCGACATGGAGCGCGACGAGCGTGTCGTGGTCCTGCAGGTGCTGTCGAACGGTGGGGCGCTGCTCGCCCAGCGCGTCTTCCAGACACCGGGTTTCTACGCGCCGGGGAGCGCCACGCTCGGCGGGACCTTCCTCCACTTCTGGTCCGAACGGGCCCTCGCGGATCTGGATCCTGGCTTCGACACTCGCGATGAACTGCTCCTGGCTACTCTGCTGGCCGAGGTTCCCGCAGGCACGGAGAGCCTCGTCATGCGCGTCGTCTCACCTAACCCGAACGAGGGTGAACTGTGGGGCGACTCGGTCATCTTCAGCGCCGTGTCGGCGGAGTTCGAGTTGGACTCAGGAGTCGAGCCTGAGCCGGAGCCTGAGCCGGAACCGGAACCGGAGCCGGAACCGGAGCCGGAACCGAGCGGCGGCCACGGTTGCACGCCCGGCTTCTGGAAGAACTGGACCGGGCTCGAGACCCAGCCTGACGCCTGGGCAGCCAGCGGCTTCGAGCACGACCTGCTCTTCGCTCAGGTTTTCGAGGACGCCTTCCCCGGGATGACTCTGCTGGAGGTGGTGTCGCAGGGTGGCGGAGGCCTCAAGGCCTTGGGCAGACACACGGTGGCGGCGCTCCTGAACGCCGCACACCCCGACGTTTCTTACGAGCTGAGCGTTCAGGACGTGATCGAGATGTTCGACGACGCCTACCCGGGCGGCGACTACGGAGCGCTGAAGTCCCTGTTCGAGGAGTTCAACGAACAGGGCTGTCCCCTGAACCGGAACCTCTTCTGAGGTACCGCTAGCGCCACTTCGGTCGGCGAGGGGGAACCGCCGGTGCTTCCCCCTCCCCCCTCTCTCAGACAGGTCGGGCGGAGCTCGTCACGGCCAGCGGGCTGAGAACGGGACGCGCAACTCGCGTCCCAGGCCGTCGGCCAGCAGCAGGTGAGCGTCCTCACGTTCTAACGAGGCGACCTTCGCGAATCCGGGTGGCAACGGTACGACTCCGAAGGCGTAGTCGATGATCGTGGCCGAGCCGGCAGAGAGGCGCACGGACGTCGGTACGCCCAGGCGCTCGAGGCGGTTGGGGCCGGTCGAGGCGACATGGCCATGGTGGAAGAAGCTGGTCACCTCCTCGACCCCAAGCACTCTCGAGTGACGTCCGGAGAAGGGCGGGTAGTAACGACCCGCGTTGCTCAGCCAGAGGAGGGTGCTCCGAAGTACCCGGTTCGGCCGGAGCGCGAACCAGAGCCAGCCGCTCTCGGGAGCCACCGCTGCCGACCAGGCGAACTCCAGTCTCGGATCGCTCGCCAGCAGGAGGATCTCCTCGCTTCCCTCGAGCGTCGGGTAACGCGACAGGTCCACCGTCCCGCCGGCGGCCAGCGCCACCCGTTCGAGCGACTCGAACTCCTGTGGGTACTCGAGCAACGACCTGCCGCGCTCCGGGTCGCTCTCTACGGGGTGAGGGGGTGTGCCGGCCCAGCTGAAGGGTGAGAAGGAGAGCAGCAGCTGCTCCCCCGGCGGCACCCTCAGCATCGTGTGATGTCCCATGGGCAACTCGCCGGCACCGCCTTCGAAGGTGTGCCTCTGGTAGACGACCGGCTGACCGGGCTCCAGCCGGACCTCCTTCAGCACCTTCGCGCCCGCGACCCGGCCCGCCAGCTCGAGGAGGAGGCGCTCCGAGCCGTGCTCGAGCTCGCGCCATCGGCCGTTGGCCGTGAGGCCGTGATCGCGCCCCTCCTCAACCAGCAGGTCGTTGGCTCCGAAGGGCGCGCAGAAGAAGTCGCCGCGGAGGTGCTGGAGCATGGGGATGTCGGCCGCACCCGCTTCGTTCACCCAGGGTGCCTCGTGGAGCGGCTCGAACTGCTCTTCCCCGAACCGGAACCGGGCCGGGCCGATCTGCCCGCCGATCTCGAACACGCCGATCGCGACGACTCCGTTGTCCAGGTGCCAGGTCTTCGGCTCGCTCATAGGTGGACGCCGCAGCGGAGCCGGCGTGGGCTTCGGGCGTCACGGTAGGGGCACAAGCTCCCCTCATCACGAGTCCCTTGTTCGTTCCTCCTCCGCTTCATCTGCCGGGGGCCACCGCCTGAGGGAGGGCCGCGAAGGCGTCGTAGAGGGGCAGAGCCGCCGCGCCGAGTGCCGCCGTGTCGTCGCCCGCCCGGCCTGCTTTGATCATCGCGTAACTGGGACGGTTGGGCATCCTGAGGGGAGCCGTGAGGTCGGCGACCCGCGCCACCAGGTACTCGAGCACCTCCCGGCTGTGGCGCCCCCCGAACACGATGGCGTCGAGGTCGAGCAGGTTGTCGACTCCTGCCACCGCCTCGGCCAGGTAGCCGGCGGCACGCTCGAACCAGGCGACGAGGGCCGGGTCCCGCCGGGCCAGACCGGCCGCGATCGCCTCCGGCTGCGCCTGGCCTTCGCCCAGCTCACGCCGAAGAGCCAGTATCGAGGTGCGGCTCTCGAGAGGGACCGTCCCTTCCTGCAACCGCAGCGGCAGGTGTCCGAACTCCCCGGCGTTCAGGCCGCTTCCTCGGTACACCCGGTTGTTGAAGAAGAGCCCGCCGCCCACGCCGAGGCCTATGTAGACGTAGAGGAAGTTGGAGTGGTGCCGCCCGGCTCCGTACCAGTGCTCGCCTATCGCCGCCGCGGTTGCGTTGTTCTCCAGGATCACCGGCAGCCCGAGCGCGCCGGCGAGCAGGTCGCGAAGGGGCACGTCGTGCCATCCGGGGAAGTTGGGGGGACCCCGCACCGTTCCCCGCTCCAGGTCGAGCGGCCCGACCGTCACGACCCCGGCGCCCAGGATCTTGTCCTCGGACACGTTGCTTCCCGCCAGCAACCGCCCGTAGTTCGTCCGAAGCAGTTCCAGGGCTTCCTCGGGATCGGGCGGGGCGATCTCCTGGCCCACGCTGTGGACGACGGAGCCCTTGAGATCAACGAGCACGGCCGAGATCAGGTCGCGGTCGAGGTGGAGTCCAACGGAGTAGACGGCGGAGGCGGCCAGGTCGAGTTCGACCGGTGGCTGGCCGCGTTCGAGCGGCCGGCGGCCCGTCTCCACCACCCAACCCTCAGCGATCAGCCCACCCACGATATTGCTCACGGCCGCCGGCGTGAGGCCGGTGTCGCGTGCGATCTCGGCGCGGGTGACCGGCGCTCGCAGGCGGATCCGCTCGAGCACGGCGGCGCGGTTGGCATCGCGAACGGTGGTCGCGTTGGAGGCAACGCTCATCGCCGGCATTCTACGTTGACAGGCACGGGCGTCGCCGGTAGATTAAGTCAAACGCTTTAACTTACTCGCTTCGGGGAGGCCGAAGCGGTCTCGGGAAAGCAGAACGCGAGTAGCAACGCGAGGAGGAGAACGTGCAGAAGTACCGGCTCAACCGCTTCCTGGCCGCCGACGGGCGTTGCCTCGACGTGGCCATCGACCACGGCTTCTTCGGGGAAACGAAGTTCCTCAGCGGGATCGAGCGGATGGAGCGAGCGGTGGAAGCCGTGGTCGCGGCCGGTCCCGACGCTGTTCAGCTGACCGTGGGACAGGCGCGTCTTCTGCAAGCGATACCGGGGCCCGACAAGCCGGGACTGGTGCTGCGTACCGATATCGCCAACGTCTACGGCAGCGATCTGCCCGACCGCCTCTTCAGCATCGCCATCGAGGATGCCGTCGAGCAGTCGCTGAGGCTCGACGCCGCCTGCCTCTGCGTCAACCTCTTCCAGCTGGAGGGAGCGCCGGAAGTGCACGAAGCGTGCATCCGCAACATCGTGCGGCTCAAGCCGGAAGCCGACAGGTACGGAATGCCGCTCATGATCGAACCGTTGGCGATGAAGCGAGGCGGCTCCGGATACGGCGTGAACGGCGACAAGGACGCGATCAGGACCCTGGTGAGGCAGGCGGTCGAGTTGGGGGCCGACGTCATCAAGGCCGACCCGACCGACAGGCTCGACGAGTACTTCGAAGTCATCGAGGTGGCCGCGCCGGTCCCGGTGCTGGTTCGGGGCGGTGGCAGGGTTTCCGACGAGGAGGTGCTGCGACGTACCCATGTCGTGCTCGAGCAGGGCGCCAGCGGCATCGTCTACGGCCGCAACATAATCCAGCACGAGAACCCTCCGGCCATGACGCGTGCCCTCATGGCGGTTGTCCACGATGGGGCTCAACCGGAAGAGGCGGCGGAGCTGCTTAGGCAGGGATCGTGAACCGCGGCAGCGCCAGCGAGATCCGCTTCGGCATCATCGGCCTGGGCCTCATGGGGCGGGAGTTCGCATCGGCAGCGGCACGCTGGCTCCACTTGCAGGAGATCGGGGTGCGCCCGGTCATCACCGCGGTCTGCGACCCCATCGAGTCGGCCCGCGACTGGTTCTTGCGAAACGTTCCTACGGTACGGCGCGACTACTCCGACTACCGTGATCTGCTCGAAGACCCTGAGGTGGACGCCGTCTATTGCGCGGTCCCCCACCACCTGCACGAATCGGTCTACTGCGAAATCCTGAGGTCAGGCAAGCACCTGCTGGGAGAGAAGCCGTTCGGCATCGACCTGGAAGCGAACGAGCGGATCAACGAAGAGATACGCCGCCATCCCGAGCTGCTGGTCCGCTGCTCCTCGGAGTTCCCCTTCTACCCCGGCGCCTATCGCATCGCCCGATCGATCGCAGCCGGAGAGTTCGGCCGCATCATCGGCGTCGAGGCAGGCTTCCTCCACTCCTCCGACCTCGATCCCCGCAAGCCCATCAACTGGAAGCGGAGGATCGAGACCAACGGCGCCTACGGCTGCATGGGTGACCTGGGCATGCACGTCCTCCACATCCCCCTGAGGGCCGGCTGGATGCCAGACGACGTGAGCGCCCAACTCTCCAACATCGTTCCCCAGCGGCCCGACGGCCGGGGCGGCACGGCAGCGTGCGATACCTGGGACAACGCCACCATCCTCGGGAGAGTTCCTCAGGAGGACGCCGCCTTCCCGCTGCTGCTGCACACCAAGCGGATCGCGCCCGGCGAGACGAACACCTGGTACCTGAAGGTACACGGCACCGAGCTCTCGATGGAGTACAGCACCAAGTTCCCCAAGACCCTGAGGCGCCTCCAGTACCGCTCCGGAGGCGAGCAGGCCTGGCAGCACCTCGACCTCGGCTACGAGAGCGCCTACCCCGCCATAACCGGAGGGATCTTCGAGTTCGGCTTCCCCGACGCGATCTTGCAGATGTGGGCGGCGTTCTGCGACGAGCTCGCGCACGGGCGAGAAGGGATGAAGCAGCCGTTCACCTGCGTGACGCCCGAGGAGGCAGCGCAGAGCCACATCGTCTTCACCAGGGCACTGGAGAGCGGAGCGGCCTGAGTGATAGTCGTGGCCGGTCACCTGTGCCTCGACCTGATCCCCGCCATCCCGGCCGGCGCCGCCCTCGACCCGGGCAAGCTGGTCGAGGTAGGCACCGTTTCGTTCGCGACCGGCGGAGCTGTCGCCAACGTGGGGCTCGCCCTCTCGCGACTTGGGCTCGAGCCGCAGCTGGTGTCCCGCATCGGCGACGATCCGTTCGGGGAGATACTCGGCTCACTCCTCTCAGCCGGCAGCCACGCCGGCCGCACTACCGAAGGCGTAAGGGCTCTCCCCGGCGAGAGCACCTCCTATTCGATCGTCGTGAACCGCCCTGGGGCGGACCGCACCTTCCTCCACCACCCCGGCTGCAACGACATCTTCAGCGCTGCCGACCTCGAAGGCGAAGACATCAGGAGCGCTGACCTCCTCTACTTCGGTTACCCGCCGCTGATGCAGCGGATCTACGAGGACGGCGGCGAGTCGCTGGCAGAGGTGCTGGCAGGGTTTCGGCGGGCGGGCGTGACGGTCGCGCTCGACATGGCCATGCCCGACCCCGCCGGCAGGTCCGGCCGGGTCGATTGGCGTTCCTTCCTGCGCATCGTGCTGCCCAACGTCGACCTCTTCCTCCCTTCGTACGAGGAGATCTCCTACATGCTCGAGCCCGACTCACCCTCGCCGCCGCCATCGCTCCCCCACCTGAGCGCCGTGGCGGCCCGCCTGCTGGAGCTGGGACCAGCGGTCGTGGGCCTGAAACTGGGCGACGAGGGACTCTACCTGCGTACCGCCGGCACGTCACGGCTCTTCGATGCCGGCCGCCTCTCGCCCCCGGCGTCGTGGGCTCATCGGGAGCTCCTCTCGCCCAACTTCAGAGTAGTGGTCCGGGGTACCACGGGCGCGGGAGACGCAACTATCGCCGGTTTGCTCACGGCACTTGCCAAGGGCGTGGAGATGCCGCAGGCAGCGGCAGTGGCATCGGCGGTAGGGGCCTGTTCGGTCGAGGGGATCGACGCCGTGAGCGGGGTCCTGGGCTGGCAGGAAACGCTGGCGAGGATGGATCGCGGTTGGGAGAGGGTAGCCGCACCTCCGCTCCAGGAGGAGGGCTGGAGGATGGAGCGCGGTCTTCTCCTCGGACCCTACGACAAGGGAGGTAGCTGGTGAACATCGAGGACGCACGCGCACGCGCCCACGGATACCTCGAGCGCGCGGGCATCGTACTCACTGCCGAGGAAGCGGCCCGGATCGAGGTGGCCGACTTCGGCTTGGGCGAACTGGAGAGCACCGGGCTGGAGCTGGTGACGTACGTCAACACCGATCGCGTGTGCGCCAAGGAGCTGGTGCTCTTCCCGCGTCAGACCTGCCCCGAGCACCTTCATCCACCGGTCGCCGGCGAACCCGGCAAGGAGGAGACCTTCCGTTGTCGCTGGGGCGAGGTCTACCTCTACGTGGCAGGCGACCCGGTGGAGAGGAACCTGGCCAAGGCGCGGCCCCCCACCGGCCGCGAAGAAACCTATACCGTCTGGCACGAGGTCGTGCTCAGGCCGGGCGAGCAGTACACCATCTACCCCGAGACGCTGCACTGGTTCCAGGCCGGCGACGAGGGAGCGGTGGTGAGCGAGTTCTCGACCCGCAGCCGGGACGAGGCCGATATCTTCACGGATCCCGAGATCCGTCGCATCCCCTGAGGGTAAGGAGCGCACGATGCCAGCAACCGAGCAGAACAGCGAACTGCGCAGCCACTACGAGCGCGAAGGCTACGTCCTCGTCCACGACGTACTCGACGCCGAACTGGTCGAGGAGGCGCGGCGCCACGTCGACTGGCTGCTGGAACGCAACCCCGGGCTTAGACCGGAACAGCTCCACCACGACCTGATGAAGCACGACCCGTTCTGGGTACGGCTGATCTCGGACCCGCGACTCCTCGACGTGGCCGAACAGTTCCTCGGTCCCGACATCGCCCTCTTCGCGTCCCACTACATCGCCAAGCGCCCGCACGACGGGCAGGCGGTGCTATGGCACCAGGACGGCAGCTACTGGCCGCTCGAGCCGGTGAGGGTGGTGACACTGTGGCTGGCGCTGGACCGGACCGATCCGGAGAACGGCTGTCTACGCGTGATCCCCAGGAGCCAGGACCTCGACTTGCAGGAGATGAAGGAGCGGAGCGATGTCGAGAACGTTCTCGGCTCGGGTCTCGACGACTCCCTGGTCGACGATTCCGAAGCCGTAGACATCCTCCTCGAACCCGGCGGAGTCGAGATCCACCACCCGAACCTCATCCACGGGTCTCACGCGAACACGTCGGACCGCTGGCGTCGTGGCCTCACCATCCGCTACATACCCACCTCGACGCGGATAAAGAGTGACGAGCCGTGGCCAAGCGCCTTCCTGCTGCGTGGCAAGGCGGCTGCCGGGATCAATCGCTACCAGCCCTGGCCCAGCTACGTCGAGGGCCGGCACATGCCGTTCCGCGGCAGCGACGAGTGGAACGAGGAGGCGGAGCGCGCCAACCGGCGGCCGGGGGTCATCCGTGCCGACACCAACGGAGGCGCGGCGTGAGCGAAGACCGCCTGGTCGTGCACATGATCGGCAACGCTCACATCGACCCGATCTGGCTGTGGGGCTGGCAGGCAGGAGTGGACGAGGCGCTGGCATCCTTCCGATCCGCGGCCGACCGCTGCGACGAGTTCCCCGAGTTCATCTACACCAGGGGCGAGGCCTGGCTCTACCAGCAGGTCGAACGGCTCGACCCGGAACTGTACGGCCGTATCCATAAGCTGGTCGAGAAGGGACAGTGGCACATCAGCGGAGGGCAGTACATACAGCCGGACGTGAACGGGCCCACGCTTATGGGCCTGAGGCGCCAGGTACTCCACGGCCACCGCTACTTCGAAGACCGCTTCGGCGTGAAGCCCGACATCGGCTACAACCTCGACTCCTTCGGCCACCCCGCCACCCTTCCCGACATCCTGAGCGACCTGGGCTACCGTGGCTACGTCTTCCACCGGCCCAAGCCCGACCAGGTCTCCTTGCCGGGACCAGCCTTCCGCTGGGTGGGCAGCGGCGGCTCGGAGGTCCTGGCCTTCCGGATCGTCCCCGGTTACACGACCCTGGGCGAGGACCTCACCGACCACATCAGGCAGGCGATCGACAACGCCGACCCCCGGGTAGGTCACGCCATGTGCTTCTACGGGGTGGGCAACCACGGGGGCGGACCGACCAAGTCCGACATCGACTTCATCCGCCGGAACCGCTTCTCGTTCGACGGCGCCGAACTCCGCTTCTCGACCCCGGCCGCGTTCTTCGACGCCATCGCCGAGCGGCACCAGCACCTCCCGGTCGTCGTCGACGAACTGCAGCACACGTTCCCCGGTTGCTACAGCGTCATGCACGACATCAAGCGAGCACAACGCCATGGCGAACACCTGCTCGAGCATGCCGGCCAGTCGGCCGCCGCGTTCCGCAGCGACAGTGACCACCAAGCCAGATTGAACGCGGCTTGGGAGGACCTCCTCTTCACCTCCTTCCACGACATACTCGCCGGCACATCGGTGCCCTCCTCCTGGGAATCCGTGCGGGCGATGCAGGGTCGGGCCCGGATCGCCGCCGAAGAGGTCATCGTGGAGAGTACCCGCGTCTGGGCACAGCGTAGGCTGCCCCCCGTCAATCACCAACAGCTGGTGGTGATGAACCCAGCCCCCTACGACAGGCATGAACCGGTCGAGGTAGAACCCTGGTTGGACATGGACCCGTGGGGGGACCGCTGGCTCAGCGACCTCGCAGGCAACCCCCAGGAGTACCAGCTCCTGCAACCGGAGGCCCCACAGATAACCACCCGGCTGCTGCTGAAGCCAGCGGTGCCGGCCGAAGGGGCCGTGCAACTCCTCGTCCGAGATGACCCTCGGCCCGAAGTGCCGGCGGTTGTGAGCGACCTGGAGGCGGGGATCGAGGGTCTCGCGAACGACCTGCTCTCGGTACGGGTCGAGGACAGAGGGATCGCGGCTATCGACTTCCAGGGAGAGCCACTCCTTGCCCAAGGCGGGATCGGGCTGCACCTGCGCGAGGATTCGACCGACACCTGGACGTTCCACACCGACAGGTTCGACGAGCGGGTCGTCGAGAGCTTCGTAGGCAACGGCTGGCTCGTCGAGGAGGAGGGGCCGCTGCGGGCGCGGTTGCGGACCGAGGGACGTATCGGCACCTCGCGGCTGCGTTGGTCCCTCGACCTGTACCGGGGGGAACCGAGGCTGGCGATGCGGATCGAGATCAACTTCGACGAACGACACAAGCTGCTGCAGATGCCCATCCGGCTCGCCTCCGAGCCGGCCAA
The DNA here is from genome assembly GCA_036381595.1 of Trueperaceae bacterium. NCBI lineage: Bacteria > Thermotogati > Deinococcota > Deinococci > Trueperales > Trueperaceae > Trueperaceae bacterium. The sequence continues at coordinate 22,513 of DASVCN010000021.1, forward strand.
ATGGCTGTGCGGCCTCGCCGGCGGTCACGTGGAACGGCCAAGCGGACCGGCGGAGTGGCCGGTTCAAGGATGGTCCCGGGTCGACCTGGGCGGAGGCGATGGGGCAAGCTCCGTCTCGCTCCTCACGCAGGACGCCTACAGCCTGAGTTTGCGGGAGAGCGTGTGGCAGTTGACTCTGCTGCGCTCGCCACGGATGGCCTGGGGCGGAGGGAACCCGCTCGTCTACGGCGGCCGTGACTGGTTCACCGATCAGGGAGTGCACGTGTTCGACTTCGTCATGCGCTTCGGCGGGGGGCAGGAGCCCGAAACGTTGACGCGGCAGGCGGACGATCTCGCGCGACCGCTCATCGCCTTCGACCGTTACGATGGGATGAACCGGCCACTTGGCCGGCGCAAGAGTTCGGAGCCGGTTCAGGTCCTGTTCCGGCGGCCTGGGGACGCTAGTGGCGGAACGGGGATGGACTGACCCGCATCACGACCGCTGCCTCCGGCCAGACGCGTGCGCCGCCCGTGCAGGGCGGCGCTTGATCTACCTGATGGCCTCGTTCCGTTCCGGCAGGACCACCCGCACCGCCGGGCTACCGAACGCCTGAACCCGCTCCACGCCCTCGCCGGCGAACCTCTCCTTCACCCCGAAGAGGAGGACGGTGAGACCCCGCGGGGCAGCCGCCGAATCCAGCCGCAGGCTGCGGTCGGCTTCCGCCAGACCTACCTTCGCCCGGCGACGTGCCTTCTCCCAGCGCGCTATCCGCTCGCTGGTCCACCACTCCAGCCCCCGGCCGCGGGCGTAGTTCACGACGTCGGCCAGCGCCTCGCGCATCCCCTCCTCATGGATCCGTTGAGGATGGAAGATGAAGTGAGCTGCCCCTCCGTGGCGCGCCACGCGCTCCACGAGCAGCCGCCGGAGTTCGACGCGCCGCTGCGAAGTGTGCATGTCGTGTGTGAGGAACGGTAGTTCGAACAGGTCCATGCAACGGTTCCCGTCGCGCAGGTCCTCCATCGGTCTCCAAAGGTGGCAGGTGCCGAAGTTGAATCCCAGGTTGCCGATCTTCGATGGCCCCTTCGTCTGGTCCACCGTGATCCCGGCTCTCTCCACCCACCGGAACAGCTCGAGCAAGCCCTCCCAGCGGGTCACGTGGTTCTTCTGTGAGACCACCCGTTCCACGCCGGTCTCGCTTCGCAGCCAGTCGAGCTGATGGAGGAAGTCCTCCCACGACCAACCGCAGTGGGGCACCCCTTTCAGGTCGCTGGTGAGAGCGTCGTAGTGCAGCGCGATCTCGTCGTTCCTCTCGCGAAGCGCCTCGTACAGCGCCCGCGAGTAGCCGCCCGGGAACATCACGCACCAGGTGCCCACCACGTCCAGCTGCTCGAGCACCCTCATGAATTCCCAACCGTCGGCGTCCTCGTTCGAGTCGGTGTCGAACGAGAGGGTGGCCACGGCAGGCAGGGCGTCGGGCCAGTACCACTTGAGCGCCAGCGGGGTCGAGGTGATCTCGGCGCAGCGGACGACGGCCGCGACCAGGAGCTCTCGTAGACGGTCGGCGTAAGGGGTGGCGAATACCGGCCCCTCCGGACTCTCCTCGCGCCACCGCCAGTCGATGACCGCGCCGTCGTCGCTCTTGCGGATGCCATCCTCCAGCTTGGCACTCCCGTCGGGCGCGCTCGCAGCATCCCCGAGCACGGGGACACCCTGCTGCATCGTCACTACCGATCGGGGAACGTCGAAGGCAAGGTAGAGGGCCGCTCCCGCGCCCGAGGTGCGAACCGTCGCGCCTACTCCTGAAACTGCTGCCGCTGCCGCCGCGACCCCTTCTCCAGCTCGCCCGGAACCGCTTTCCGTTCCGCCGAGGTAACCGTCCGCGGCGAGGGAGGGGGTCGCCGCGCTCCGCACCTCGCCGATCGCCTGGACGCCCCCCGCCGGCACCGCCAGCTGAGCGCCCCACACCGGCATCTCACCGCGCTCCAGACCGAACCCGTTCTCGGGCCAGGCGAGCACGGCCTCGTCGAGATAGCGCCTGCTCGCGACGATGCCGAAGAGCTCGTCGGCGCCCTCCACCCCGCCGCAGGCTATGACCGCTCCACCGCCCTTCACGTGCCGCTCGAGCGACTCCGCTTCCTGGCGGGCCAAGCGCACCGGGTAGGGGAGCAGCACGATCGGCGGTAGCGTCCCCAGGAGCGAGTGTCGGCTAAGCCTCCGGAAGTCCAGGCCGGCGTGCTGCAACAGTTCGGCCGCGTAGCCGCCGAAGTGATCGCGGGAGAGCTGGCGGTCCCTCTCGGCGTCGTGCGGGTCGAGCAGTACGCCCAGCGGTGTTCTGGGGTCGTTCATCGCGCTTCCTCTTCCTGTGCCAGCAGTTCCCTCTGTCTGTGGATCCGCAGCAGCGCTCGGGCAACGGTCTCGATCTGCTCCGGTTGGGCGAGAGCCATGCGGAAGCTCAGCCACAGCACGGACTCGTCGGCCGCCCGCTCGCTCACCGGGCAGGGCAGGCAGCGGCCCGCTTCACGGAAGAGCGCTATCCGGTGGAGCGGCAGGTAGCCGCTTTCGAGGGGTACGCCTTCGGCCGCCAACGCCCGCAGCAGCAGCGACTTGGGCACTCCGAACAGCGCCGCATCGTAGTTCAGGACCACCTGGTAGTAGGGATGTCGGGTGACGCGGGGATCTTCCTCGGCAACGCCTACCCCGGGCACCTGCTCGAGCGACTCGCGCAGCAGCGCCACGTTCTCCTGCCTCCTCGCGATCTGCTCGTCGAGGCGCCCCAGCTGGCAGCGGAGCACGGCAGCCTGGAACTCGGTCATCCGGTAGTTGCCGCCGGCGCGCTCCGGTTCACCGCTCCGGCCCCTGCCGAAGTTGCGCAGCGAACGGAGCCGGTAGGCGGTCTCGTCGTGGCCGGTAACGAGGCAGCCCCCATCCCCCGAGGTCATGCTCTTGCCTGTCTGGAAGGAGAAGGAGGCGCAGAACCCGGCCGAGCCGATCCGCGCACCGCGCCACTCCGAGCCGTGACCGTGCGCGGCGTCCTCGACTACCGCCAGGCCGTTCCTGTGGGCGACCTCGAGGAGTTGGTCCATGTCCACCGGTCGGCCGCCCACGTGAACCGGCATCACCGCTCTGGTGTGCTCGCCCACGGCCGACTCCACCGCCAGAGGATCGATGCCTAACGAATCGGGTTCGATGTCCACCAGTACCGGCTTAGCCCCGACCGTCATCACCGCCAGGGCGCTGGCCGCGAAGGTGTAGCTGGGGACGATAACCTCGTCGCCGGGCCCAACTTCGGCCGCACGCAGCGCCATCTCCAGGGAGGTAGTGCCGTTGGTGACGCAGATCGCGTGCTTCGCGCCCTGATACTCCGCGAACTCCCGTTCGAACGCCTCCACCTGCGGCCCCGCCTGCCAGCGACCACTGGCGAGCACCTCGCGCAGGGCACGCTCCTCGCACGAGTTCCACTGCGGCCATGCGGGCCAGCTGTCGGCGGACGTCACCGGCGTGCCGCCCAGCAGGGCGGGCCTATCCACGCCCTACCTCCAGGCAGTCACGCACCTTCTGCGCCAGCTCGTTTGCCTCGAGCGCCTCGACCAGGCCCGGCGGCCGCTCGCCCTCGCCCGCCAGCCAGCGGACGAAAGCGCGTATCTCTGCCCGCACCATCTGCTCCCCCGCGGGTCGCTCGACGCGCGCGCCCTCGCCTTCGATCCTGAGCGTGTCCTCCTCGACCGACACCCGCGCGCGGTCGCCTACGACCTCGAAGCGGCTCTCTGCCAGCGGCAGCGTCCACCAGGCGCTGTCGAGATGGAAGAGGGTCCCTCCGGGGAAACGCATCAACAGCTGATAGGCATCCTCGACCGGGGCCTGCCGGTAGAGCGCGCCACCGAACGCGCACAGCTCGGCCGGTTGCTCTCCCAGCAGCCAGGGGATGAGGTCGTAGTAGTGGATGTCCTTGACGAATACCGCCCCCCCGCCGGGCTCGAGCCGCCACGAAGTGCGAGTACCCCAGCATTTGCGGGCATGGATCGAGACGATGCGGCCTAGCTCGCCCGAGCGGATGAGCTCACGGAGCCGGAGGTAGGCGGCGTTGTAGCGGAAGGAGAAGCCCACCATCACCTTGGCCTCTCCCAGCTCCTCCCGGAGGGCCCTCGCTTCGGCCGCGCCGGGAGCGATCGGTTTCTCGCAGAACACCGGGATCCTGCGGCGAACCGCCGCGCGCACCACCTGGGGATGGAGGACGGGCGGAAGGCTTACGCTCACCGCGTCGAGGTCGTCGCGCGCCAGAAGTTCCTGGTAGTCGCGGTACGGTCGAGCCCCGAAGCGCTCCGCCGTTTCCTCCAGCTTCTCGCTGCGGTCAGCCCCGGCGACAACGTTCCAGCCGAGCGCCTCGAACGCTTCGGCGTGGAAGCGTGCGAATCCGCAGATCCCTACGATGCCTACGTTCATACCGCACTCCTGTCTGCTGAGAGCGACCAGCGGAGCCCTTCGGGCTCGATGGAGTCGACGACCGCGCCATCCGGGCCCAGCCGCAGGCAGAAGAGGCCCCGGCAGGGGCCGAAGTCCAGCGCGAACCCCTCTGCGCGCAGCCGCCCCTCGAACGGTCTGCCGAACTCGGCGGGACAGAGTCGCAGGAGCAGCCCGCCGTCGGGGAGCGCCGTGCGGGTAGCGAGCGAGCCCTCGGGGACGCTCCAGGAAGGCTCGATCCCGGCGGCGTTCAGGATGTCGGGCGTTGTTCGTCCAGGCAGCTGCTCGAGCACGTCGGGCCACTTCCCCTCGGTCAGTTCGATACCGGCCAGCGAGCGCCACTCGTTGGCCCCCGCATAGCCAGCGCCGGCGACAGGAGGCAGGCCGGCGACGATCACCTCGGCTCCTGCGGCAGAACGGCGTGCGAGCCCGGCCACGTCCTGCGCTGCCGCTCCGAACGGGTGGAGCCAGATCACCGCCCGGTAGGCTGCCTCGCTCATCTCCCCCAGCCCTGCCGGCGAGACGATGTCCAGCTCGTAGCCGCGCCTCAGGAGCGCGTCGATGAGCAGGTGGGCGTCGTCGGTCAGCCAGTTGCCGTAATCGGAAGCCAGCCGGTAGAGGGCGCCCAGCGGGTAGACGAGCGCGACGTCGGCGCGGGGCAGGCTGCCCTCGGCCAGTTCGAGCGCGGCGGCGAGGCGGCCGGTAGCCCTTCTCATCCGTTCCCAGGTCGGGTGATCGGGATAACCGGGGCCCCAAACCGAAGGTCGCTCGAAGTAGCCGGTAGGACCGTAGGTGTGGGCCAGCCAGTTGCACCCGAGCGTCGCCTGGAGGTCCACCCACCAGTCGACTATCTCGCCGCTCGGCCGTCCGGGGCCGTCGCCGTACTCCACGCCCCACAGGTTGCAGTAGGCCTCTCTGCTACCGGTCCGGCGCGCCAGGCTCACGGCCAATGTCGCCATGCTCCGCACCTCGGCCATCTGCCGCGGGTCGTCCACCTCCTCGGCGCTGCCGACGTCGCTGTAGCCCGCGTCCAGGAGGCGAGCGCCCCGCCACCAGTCCATGCAGCCGTTGATCACGTCGTCGGCGTTCTGGTGCCAGGTCTGGTGGACGCCCATCCGCACCCTCTCGCCCAGCAGCCGCCTGGCGGCCCGGTGGAGCTCCTCCTGAGCGCCCATCACCGCCTCCTGTAGGGTCCGGTAGTACTCCTCGCGAAGCCGCCCCCAGTTGTCGCCGTCGGTCTCGGTCAGGAGGAAGAGGAGGTCGTCGGCGGCATCTCGGCCGGTGAGCCGGCGATGCAGGTCCCGCAACCCCTCGCCCCAGGGCAGCCGGCCACGGTCGGCGCGGAAGGCCCGATCGAAACCGGTGCAGTACCCCGGCTCGTCCCACCAGATCCCGTCGAGCCTGGCGCCCGCCTCGGCGTAGCGCTCGAGGACGTGCTCGAGATAGCGGCGGGTCGAGCGCGAAGCGAAGTCGGGATAGTTGCTGGCGAAGGCGACCAGAGCCAACACCTCCCACTCGCCCCGTGCAGGTGGCAGCCAACGGCCGAAGACATCCACGTAACCGGAGAGTTCACTGCTGAACAGGGTCGCCTGAGCGGTGATGTCGTGCACCGAAGCGCACTCGACCGATCCCGCCCCGTTCCGGCGGTAGGCGAGACAGCGCTCCAGGCGGAGCGGCCGGAACGAGATGGCGCCTTCGGAGTGCACGTGATATGCGCGGGACCGCGGGTAGTCGAGCCTTATCTCGAAGCGGCCGTCAGGAGCGAGGGGCACCTGGACGTCGAGGGGCCGGGAGCGCCGGTCGCTCCTCGCGTGGGCATCACCGGTTCCGGCGACGATCAGGTACTCGGCCGCCTGGCCGGTCGCCTCCACGAGGGTCCGGGCCATCGAGCGAGGATCCAGATGCAGCCACAACCGGGCGCCGTGCCGGTGAGCCTGGTCGCAAGCGGCCTTCACCGCGTCCGGGAACGCATCGTGGTCGACCGTGTAGCGGCAACCGCGCGGCTGCACCAGCAGGTCGCCGAAGCCGTGCGCGGCCATGTCGGCGACCTGTTCGGCCACCAACTCCCTGTCCTCGACCTGCCTGTCCTGCCAGGTCCAGAAGATCCCCGGCCTGGTCATCCGCCCGCCACTATCAACCAGCCGAACTCACGGGGATCGTGGTAGGAACCGCGGATGTAGCAGCGGCGGCCGCGAGCGCCGCTCCACAGCAACTGGGTGTTGCGGTACCAGGTGCCGTCGTTGTCGGAGAGCGCCAGGTCGAAGCCGATGACGTCGCCGGGGCGCAGCGGGCTCGTGCCCAGGCTGGCGAAGGGGAAGAAGGCACGTACCAGGTACCCCTCGTCGGTCGGTTCGCAGGTGGCCTCGACGCCATCGGTCGAGAACCAGGCGGCCCGAGCGCCGCGGTTCGAGATCTCCCGGTTGCCGGCGATAGGCAGAACCCGGACCTCCCGCCGGTCGGACGCCGGCGCGAGGACGTAGGCCGCCACGCCGGGGCCGAAGTTGCGGTCGCCGTGGTGGTCCTCGCGGAAGTCGAAGTAGACCTGCAGCGAGTCGTTCTCGTAGGCGTCGTCGACGTTGCCGTCGGTCACGTGCAAGTCGTCGCGCACGAGGCACTCGAGGCGGAGGCCCTCGGCGCTCCAGCGAAGGGAGGCCCGGGCCGACGCGTCATCCGGTCCCCGCCAGCGCCGGTCCGACCAGAGGGCCTGATCGTCGTGGCCGAGGCACAGAAGCGCCTGTTCTCCCGCGCCTGGGCTCGCGCCCTCAGCTATCGGCTCACTTCCACCGAGCCTCACGCCCTCAGCGGTCCGCTCGCTCCAGTAGAGAGGCAGGTTGGCGCGGGTGATGCCCACGAAAGCGGGAGCTCCTCCGGGCTGGTGAAGGGCACTCTCCCCGGCAGCGCCAGGGGAGGACTCGGGCGGCCAGTCGACGTCCCCGGGGTCGGTCCGCGGCTCATCGGCCACGGAGTACAGGGTCAGCTCTGCGTCAGCGGAGTAGGCGCCGGAGCGATCCTCCAGACCCGGGAGTCGCCAGGCGCTACCGCTCACGAGGGGTGTTCCGTCCGTCGACGCGTCACCCTCGACGGGCTCGGGCGCCCAAACGGGCAGCGGCAGAGGCAGGCGAACCATCCCATCGGCGGGTAGCTCGAGTTCGAACCTCTCGTTCGACCAGGGCGTCCGCAGGCCCGCAGCGAGCCTGTGCGAACGCCCCGAGAGGTCACGGACCTCCAGTACCAGCTGCGGCTCCCCGCCGGCCGACACGACCAGCCAACAGGTGGAGATCGGCGCCTGGACGGTGTACGGGAGGGAAAGCGCCTCAGCGCCCGCTCGCACTACCAGCTCGCCCCCGGTTTCACCGGTGACCAACGGCGCCCGCACACTCCACTGCCAGCGTCCCGACCCCAAGTCCCGGGGACCGCTCGCCTGCCAGCCGTCAGGCAGCTCCAGGACCGGCCGGTCGGGCTCCCCGTCGTACGACTTGAGGTTGACCGTCAGTCCGTTCCCGACACCCGCGAAGAGGTGTAAGGGACGCTCGCCTTCGCGCCAGATCAGGGTTCCGCTCTTCTGCGTCAGACGGAGTTCTCCGCCGCTCCTGGAGGACACCGTTCCCAGTTTGGGCGTGAGGCAGAGCTCGGCCACCGCCCCGGCCTCCAGTCCGCGCACGGTCACCTGCCCGAACGACTCCGGCAGTTCGACGCCCCAGCCGCTGGCACCCGCGCGGACAAGCGCCGCAGCTTCCAGTGCCAGGTCCGACTCGATCGATACTCCCGAGAGGCGGAAGCTACGGGAGCCGAACCAGGCGAGGCAGTGGAGTGAGTGGTGGCGCGTACACGAGACCGCAACCCCGTCGTTGCCCCGCGAAACCAGTAGACGGTGCGTCAGGTCGTCGCTTTCCAGGAGCAGCTCATCCTCCTCGACCCGCAGACCGTACTCGTGGCGAGCCGGCCCCCACAGGTAGGCGCTGGCGAAGCGGATCCGCTTCCCCTTGGCCCTGCTGATCAGCGAGGTGAGCGGCTCCTCTTCACGTAGGGGGATCCCGGGCGCCTTCGAGAGGTAGTGGAGGGCGTCGGCGTCCTGCACCAGCCGCAAGCTGGAGTCGCCGGCCAGGAGATCGATGTCGAGCGGCCGTGACATCTGGTGGGCCTCGCCGAGGAACTCGTAACCGTCACGCGCGCCCAGTCTCTGGGCGGAACCGCGGGGCCGAACCTCCCCAGGCACGGCTGGGGTGTGCAGCGACAGGTCGAACAGCCGTTCGTCTTCGGCCCAAGCGTCGACGACGTCGAGCAGGAACCCCTCACCGAGGCAGAGAGTGCGGCGGGCCTGGACGCCATCGGCGATCCCGGCTACCCTGGTCTGCGCTACCTGATAGCCGCCGGCGTCTCCGAAAGCGACCAGCTCCCCCTCCCTCGGTACCTGTAGTCTTCCATCCACCGACAGCGTGTTGTGCGCGACGGTGGAGCGGTACCAGCCCAGCTCGGGCACGTGGTACCAGCCGGTGCCGGGGTCGAGCAGCCAGTGTGCTCCGTCCGCGAAGAGTGTCAGGTGGAGCCTGTCCGGGTGGCCGTGGCCGCCACCGTAATGTCCGTACTCGAGGCTGGCGTATGTGCCCCCATCGTCGCGCCGCAAGATGGCGACGCCGGTGCCGGGCATCGGTTCGCACCCCTTCGGTCGGAGGTCGCGGAGGCGCACCTCCGGCAACTCCGGTTCGAGGTGGAGGAAGGTTCGCCAGCTCATGTCGGCCCGGTCGACCCGGCCGGAGGAGTAGGCCTGAGCCAGCAACCCGCCGTAACGTTCGTCCCCGTAGCGGGCGTAGCCGAGCTCGTAGATCTCCTTGTGGTAGCCGATACCCCGGCCGAACCAGGAGTCCTTCCGCGACGGGAAGGTGAGGTCGGGAAGCATCACCTGGAGCGGGCCGTCGAACATCGGCCGCAACGAACCGAGTCCGGTTCCGCCGGAGTAGAGATCGATGCCGCGATGCCGGGCCATCTCCGCAAGATCGAGCGTGTGGTCGAGGGTGGCGAAATGGTAGGTCTCACCCTCGTACCAGATGCCGTCCTCCAGCAGCGATTCGCGCATGTGGAAGGCGAAGCCGTGCGGGCCGCGAAGCACATGGGTCAGGAGCTCGTCATCCTCGTAGAGCAGGGCCACCGCACCCATCCCGGCGTTGTTGAACGCCTGCCGGTTGCTGACGCCCTCGTCGTAGCTGCGCACGATCGAGGCCGACTCATAGAACAGCTCGCGGATGCCGGAGTGGTCGGCTTGCGAGTAGACCCCGGACGAGCGGGTGAGATCGTAGGCGGCCACCGCGTCCACCAGCCAGAAAGCCTCCAGGTAGGTGCTCTGGAAGAGCCGGGTGGGGCCCAGGAGGTTGTTCGCCAGCGGGTAGTGACGGTAGTTCGCGATGAAGTGCGCCAACGAGTCGCGCACGAGCAGCGCGTAGCGTTCCTCGCCCACGAGCCGGTACACGATCCCCGCTTCGACCAGGCGCTTGCCCAACCACTCCTGGAACTGGCGCACCCAGGAGAGGTCGAACGCCTCGCCGGTCCAGTTGCGACCGCACTTGGGGCACAGGTGCGAATGGGGCGCGTACGGATCGAAGAGCAGCCGGGCGTTGTCGTCGGGGCAAGACTCGTAGAAGGCGCGGCCCTTGGCGATCGGGATCCGCGGTGAGCGTTCGATCAGCTCGTCGACCCGCGACCGGAAACGCTCGAACGCCTGCCGGTACCAGGCGTGCCTGCCCAGTTGCTCCAGCAGCCGCGCTTCCTCTGCCGCAGAGAGAACGATACTCGTCGTCACGGCTGCGCTACCGGGTTCGCCATGCGAGCCGCGCGCCGGCAACCCGGTCCTCTCCCGCCGGCGTCAATGAACGGTCACCTCTTCCGGCTGCAGGTCGATGCGTTCCTCGGACTCCAGGTCGAAGATGTGTAGCTTGCGACCATCCCAGATCGTTTCGATCTCGTCTCCGGCCCGCACGGGGTGGTCCGGCGCGAGGGTCGCCACGGCCAGCACGCTTCCGACGTGGAAGTAGACGAGCTTCTGGGGGCCCAGCATCTCGACCGCTCCGGCCGTGATCGTGACGTCGAGGTTCGAGGCGTGGGGTTCCGGAGCCTCCTGGTCGCCCTTGGCCGCGCCTATGTTCTCGGGCCTGATGCCCAGGAAGATCTCGCGCCCTGCGTAGGGCCGCAGGGGGCGCTCCCAGGCAGCCGGCAGATCGATCTTCAGATCGCTCTCGCTGCTTTCGAAGCTCGGCCCGCCGGGTCCGTCCCGGACGGTGCCGGGGAAGAGGTTCATGGGCGGGGAGCCGATGAAGCGGGCCACGAAGGCGTTGGCGGGCCGGTTGTAGATGGTTTCCGGGGTGTCCATCTGCTGGATCACGCCTTCGCGCATCACCACGATCCGGTGGCCCAGCGTCATCGCCTCTTCCTGATCGTGGGTGACGTAGACCATGGTCGTGCCCAGGCGACATTGCAGCTCGGCCAGTTCGACCCGCATCTGGACTCTCAGCTTGGCGTCGAGGTTGGAAAGGGGCTCGTCGAGGAGGAATACCTCGGGCTCCCGAACTATGGCACGGCCCAGGGCCACGCGCTGGCGCTGACCCCCGGAGAGCTCGCGGGGCCGGCGATCGAGCAGCGCTTCGATGCCCAGGATCCGCGCGGCCTCGTCCACCCTCGGCAGCCACTCGCTCCGTTTGAAGCCGAGGTTGCGGAGGCCGAAGGAGAGGTTCTCCTTGACCGTCATGTGGGGGTAGAGGGCGTAGTCCTGGAAGACCATGGCGATGTTGCGGGCCCTCGGATGCAGCCGGGTAACCTCCCGGTCGCCGATGTAGATCTCGCCGCTGGTGGGCCTCTCGAGCCCGGCGATCATCCGCAGCGAGGTGCTCTTGCCGCAGCCGGAGGGACCGACGAGCACGGTGAACTCGCCGTCCCGTATCTCCAGGTTCGAATTGTCGACGGCGGTGATCCTCGCTTTGTCGCCGAAACTCTTGGTGACGTTCTCGAATCGGACGCTACCCACGCTGGCCGTCCCTCCTTGCCTTGTCGTCGATCTGTTCGCTTGCCGATGCCTCGGCGTCGGATCCTCGGCGCGCCTCCCGCTGCTGGTCGATGTACGCGGCCACCAGTGGCGGCACGATCACCACCAGCAGGAAGATGGCGGCCAGGAGTATGAACGGGTAGGAGGGCATCGGACTAACCTTTCACTCCGCCCACGGTTATCCCCTGGACGATGTACTTCTGGAAGAGGAAGAAGACGATGATCATGGGGATCGCCGCGATGCTGGCGCCGGCCAGCACCATGCCGAGGTCGTTGCTCGAGGGGGGCAGCCCCGTGGCGCCGGCGCCCATCATCGAGGAGAGGCCGGCCTGCAGCACCAGCATGTCGCGCGACTGGGCGACCAGGTAGGGCCAGAAGTAGGCGTTCCAGCCGGCCATGAACGAGGTGATGCCGACGATCGCCAGCACCGGTTTGGAGAGGGGCAGGATGATCTTCCAGAAGATCCCCCACTCGCTGCAGGCGTCGATGCGGGCGGCGTCCATGAGAGAGGAGGGCAGGCTCTGGATGCTCTGCTTCATGAGGAAGATGCCGGCAACGCCGGCGAAGCCAGGGAAGAGCAGGGCCCAGTAGGTGTTGATCCACTCGAAGTCGAACATCATCCGGTAGAGGGGGATGAAGGTGATGAACTCGGGGATGGTCATCGTCGCGACGACCATGCCGAAGATGAGCGAGCGACCGGGGAAGCGCATCTTGGCCAGCGCGTATCCGGCCATCGAATCGAAGATCAGGTTGGAGACGGTCGGCACGAGGGCGATGAGGGCGCTGTTGAAGAGCCAGCGGATCACCGGACGCCTCTCGATCCAGAAGGGAGCGTCCAGCTGGAAGAGGCTCACGTAGTTCTCCCAGGAGGGGTTGCTGGGCCAGAACTTGATGTCTCTGACGGTCAGGCTGACCCCCAGGTCCTCGAAGGAGAGCATGAACAGGAAGTAGATGGGGATGAGCGACAGCACCGCCCAGAAGGCGAGAGTGGCGTAGGCGATCACCAACCCGGCGCGACGTGCACGCTCGGTGCGCTCGAAGGTGTCGGCCTGCTGCCTCTCGCGATTTCGTCTGGCGACGGTTGCCATGCTAGTACTCCACGTCCGTTCCCAGCATCCGGAACGAGGCGATCGAGATGATCATGATGAAGATCATCAGGATCACCGCCATGGCCGAGGCCATGCCGAAGTTCCCCTCGGTGTAGAAGGTCTCGTAGATCCGCCAGTTGAGGAACTCGGTCGAGCGCAGCGGACCGCCCTTGGTTATGAAGAAGGCGCCGGCGAACGTCTGGAACGAGGCGATCAGCTGGATGATGGTCACGTACAGGGTGGTCGGTTTGATGAGCGGCCAGGTGATGTTCCAGAACTTCTTCCAGGCCGGCGTCGAGTCGATGTCGGCGGCCTCGTAGAGGCTGTTGGGGATGCGCTTGAGGGCCGCGGTATAGAGCAGCACGCCGAAGCCGTGCCCGGTGAGCCAGGCCATCAGCATCAGGGTGAACAGTGCCATCTCGGGCGAGGCGTACCAGCGCTGTGGCGGGAGCCCGATCGAGGTGAGGATCATGTTCGCGAGTCCGCTGCGCGGGGAGAAGATCCAGACCATGATCACCGAGAGGACGACCTGGCTCACCACGGCCGGCAGGTAGAAGGCGCCCTTGAAGAAGTTGGCGGGGCCATCGGGTAGCCGGGCGATGAGCAGCGACAGGCCCATGGCGATCGCGACGTTCACCGGCACGGTGAAGAACGTCCAGATGGCTGTGATCTTCACCGAATGCCACCAACCGCGAACGTCGGTGAGGATCTCGATGTAGTTGTCGAAGCCGATGAAGCGAACATCGCCAATATTGGCCAGGCTGAATTCCTGGAAACTGAAGATAAGCGCCAACGCCAGCGGGAAGAAGAGGAACAACCCGGCCCAGGCCAGGTCGACCCCCAAGAAGATATAGGCCCAGCGCCACTCGCTGTAGCGGCTGTCCTCGAAGTAGCGTCGGAGGAAAGGTTTCTTGGCCATCGTCACCTCTGCATGTAGGGCCGGTACGGCGGCGCCCCTCGGCGCCGCCGTACCGGTTCACGGGCCTACTCGGGCTGACCGATCTCCCGAGCGAAAGCCGCCATGTCCTCGGCGATCGCCGGAGCTTCCTCGGTGAGGCGCTCACCCTGGGGGACTTCCTGCGCGACACGTTCGAGGCCCGTCTGGATCTGCGATACGGCCTCGTCGCAGCTGATCCGGCCCAGGAAGACCTCTTCCTTCGTGGGCGTGTAGACCTCGGTGTTGAAGTCGCGGATGGCGGCCTGCCACTCGGGCGTGGTGGCCATCGAGATGTAGATCTTCATGCTGGGCTGCCACACCTCGCGCAGTGACTGCACGTACTGGGCGTTGGGGCCGCTGCCCAGGATCCCCGGGAACCAGCTCTGCTCGCCCAGATAGACCCGCGGGTCGGGCGGGATGTTGTTGTCCGCCGCCTGCCGGACCTGGAAGACCGGGTCGGTGAGGAAGCGGGCGAAATCGAAGACGTTGCGGGTGTGGGCGTCGCCCTTGTACGGCTCCTGCTTGAACGAGTAGTACCCGTAGGAGAGGGCGGTGATGGGCACCGGCTGCCACTCGTCGCCGCCGCCGAAGTGGGGGCGCGGCACGACGAACGCCTCGACCGGATCGCCCTGGACCTCACCGTTCTCGATCTGGCGGTTGCGCTCCTCGACCAGGTTGATCAGGTCGGGTCCGTCGAACGAGAAGGCGGTCTGGCCGGTGATGAAGGCGTCACGCGACTCTTCGAAGGCGATGCCAACGGTGTTCTCAGGTACCCAGCCCTCGTCGATGAAGGTGCGGATGGCTTCGCAGCCACGGGTGAAGCCTTCGGCATCGAAGTGGGTCTCGCCCGTCTCGATGTCGATGAACGTGGGCTGGCCGCCGCCGTGAGCCTGCAGGCGGTAGGGGATGCGGTGCGAGAGGAGGCCGGTGAGGAAGATGCGCTCGCCGTTGTGTCCGCCCATCGGGCCGAAGAAAGCCGCTACCGAGTCGTCGTCGCTCACCTGAGCGGCTACGTCCATGAACTGTTCCATGGTCCAGCCGTTCCGCTGGATCTCGAGCGGGTCCATTCCGGCTTCGCGGATCATGTCGCCGTTGACGACCATCGTGCCGTCGATGTAGACGGTCCAGGGCCACACCATGTAGCCATCGCGGCCAGGGAAGCGGGATGCTTCGCGGAGCGTGGCTCCCAACGCCTCGAGTGCCATGGGGCGGAGGAACTGGTCCTCGGGAACGGTGACGATGTCCTCCCACTGACCGCCGCCGCGGCCCGTGGCCATCAGGTAGTCGCGGGGACCGACGACGAGGTCGGGTCCCTGCCGGTTGCCCAGCATGACGCCGACCTTGTTCCACAGGTCGCCCCACGAGCCGTAGTTGAGCTGCACGTCGATGTTCGGGTGCATCTGCTCGTACACCCGGGCGACTTCCTGCAGGTAGGCGCCTGCGGGCGTGGAGGGGTCGAAGTCGTCCGACCCCATCACCACGATCACGTCGTTGGGGATGACGGCGTTCGGCTGATCGTCGTAGGGGAAGCCGTCGAACTCCTCCGGCTGGTAGCTGTCCTGGGCCAGCGCGCTGAATGCCAGGGCGATAGCCAGCATAAGGGCGAGGCTTCTCGAGGCGAGTTTCATCAGGTGTCCTCCCGGTACATCGGTTGAATGGGAACGGGTCGGGCTTGTGGTCGTAAGCTGCGGTTCGCCGGGCGTGGCAGGTAGCGGCGCGCTACTCGATCTTCGCTGATTCCAATCACACCTCCATGTTGCGCTCCCCTTTCTCAAGGGTCCTTCGAGCAGTGGAAATCGCCTGAGCGAGGTCGGAAACGAGGTCACCGGGGTCTTCGAGCCCCACGAACAGCCGCACGAGCGTGCGGGGAACGCCGAAAGCGGCGGTCGCCGAGTAGGGTCCGCCCGTGAGGTGGCTCATGAGGGCCGGGTAGACGAGACTCTCGAAGCCGCCCCAACTGACCCCCAGTCGGAAGACACGCAAGGCGTCGACGAACGGCTCGACCAGCCGCTCGTCGGTGAGTTCGAAGCTGAGCAGGCCGCCCGCGCCGTCGAAATACTTGTCGAACAGTTCCGAGTGCGGGTTATCCCGGTCGCCGGGGTAGTTGACGCTCTCGACCGCCGGGTGGTCGCGAAGGAACTCGGCGACCCGCTCGGCCGAGGAGTGGTGTCGCTTCATTCGGATGGGCAGCGTGCGAAGGCCGCGAAGCAGGAGCCAGGCGTCGAAGGGCGAGAGTTTGCCGCCTATCACCATCAGCTCGAGGTCGCGAATCGCCGCGACCCGTTCGCCGCTGCCCGCAACCACGCCGGCAACGACGTCAGAGTGGCCGGAAAGGTACTTGGAGGCGGAGTGTAGGACCAGGTCGGCTCCATGATCGAGCGGACGCTGCAGCAGCGGCGTGGCCCACGAGTTGTCGACGATGGTGATGGCGCCGTGCTCGCGTGCGAGCGAGGTGAGCGCTTCCAGGTCCTGGAGTTCGAAGAGGAGGGTCGTAGGGTTCTCCAGGTAGAGGAGGCTGGCGCCGTCGAGCTTCGCGGCCACCGCGTCGGTGTCGCTGCCGTCGACGAAGACGGTTTCGACCCCGTATCGCGGCAGGAACCGGGTCATCAGCTTGTGGGCATCGGGGTAGACGTTGCGCACGCACACGATCTTCGAGCCCGACTCGACGTTGGAGAGAACGGCCGCGGCGATGGCAGCCATGCCGCTGGCGAAGGCGACCGCGTCCTCGGCTCCCTCCAGCAGCGCCACCTTCTCCTCGAAGGCGCGAACGGTGGGGTTCCTTCCGCGTGTGTAGAGGGTGCCTCGCTTCGACTCGATGGCCGCCCGCATCTCGCTGAACGAAGCGAAGGTGAAGAGCGAGGTCTGGTGCAGGGCCGGTGCGGCGCCGTGCGCCGGCGGCAGAGGGGCGTCCTGGAGGAGCAGCGTCTCGATGTCGAAACTATCCTCGTCACGCTCGAGCTCTCCGTTCCTGCCCGGCCTGCCGGTGGTCCGACCCTTCCGTTCCTCACTCACGGAGGTCCTCCTCCACGATCGCGAACATCTCGTGTATGGCCGCGCGGGCGCCCTCCGGATCGCGGTCCCTTATGCGTTCGAAGGTCTTCCGGTGAAGCGGGAGGGTTCGCTTGGCGAAGTCCTGCTTGCCCAGCGGGTACTTCCAGAACTTCTCGATCTGGTCCCACACCGACTTCATGACTTCTCCGAAGAGCCGGTTGTCGGAGAGGCGGTAGAGCGCGATGTGGAACGCCCGGTCCGCTTCGGGGTTGTCGCCCTTGGTGGCGAAGTCCTCTTCGAGAACGTCCACCAGGCGCTCGAGCTCCCGTATCCCCTCGTCGCTCGCGTGCACCGCCGCCATCGCAGCGGCCTCGCTTTCGATCGCGCGACGCAACTCCAGGACCTTCATCAGCGACTCGCGCTCTAGTTCGAGGCGCATGACCAGGTGGAGGTCGTTGGGCGAGAGGGGTGAGCGGAGGTAGGTTCCGCTACCCGGCCTCGGCTCGACGACTCCGAGCGCCTCTAGATGCTTCAGGGCCTCTCGCAGGACCGGCCGGCTCACGCCCAGCGCCAGGGCGAGGTCGCGTTCGGAGGGGAGTCGGTCGTCCACCTGGAGGTCCGATGCGCTCACGTAGTGCGCGAGTGACTCGATCACGGCTTCGGTCTTGGTTTGGGTAACGACCCGCGGAATCGCTGTCACTGGTTGATCTCCGTTGCTCGCCTGCCGGGCCGGATACGGGCGGAGGCGCTGTTGTCGGTTTTCGCTGTCCTGGTGCCGAAGCAGCCGATGCGGACAGATGGTATTACCAATTTCTCGTAAGTGCCACCTTACAGTTTTTCGCCGGCCGGGTTGATGAGAGCCTCTACGAAGAGGGGCTGGCGCTCGCGGATTCGGTCACCGGAACGTTGGGGCGGGGGCTGCTGGACCGATGATGAGCGGCTCGCGAAGGCCGGGCCCGACTCTCTCGGAGGGCTGACGATCTTCCAGCCGACCGAGGGCCGGTCGAGCGGAGCAGAAGCCGTCAGAGCATCCGCAACAGGTAGAAGGTCGCCAATCCTCCCAGCAGCCCCAGGGCCAGGCTGCGCCTTCGCCACATCAGGAGGCCGGCGACCGCGGCGGCGGCTGCGCGAGCCCCCAAGCCGCCTGCGCCCGGAAGTGCGGGAACGATGAGGACGGCGAACACCGAGATCGGGACGAAGCGCAGGAAGCGCAACCAGAACGGTGGGACCCGGGAGCCTGCGAGCATGAAGCCTGCCAGGCGCGGAAGATAGGTGACCAGGGCCATGAGCAGGATGGTGAAGGTGGAGGTCACGAGTCTCGCTCCGCCCGGGGCAACGTCGCGGTTCCGCTGGCCTTGGATGCCCGCTCGTTGCTGGTGAGCCAGGCGCCGAGGAGGGCGCCGAGTATCCCCACGACCAGGATCGCGATGCCGCTCGGCATGAGGCGGACCGCGAGGAGCCCGGCCAGCCCCGAGAAGACGGCGATGCCGGCGTCGACGGGCCTGCGCAGGAGCGGGACCAGGAGCGCCAGGAAGGCCAGCGGGAAGATCACGTCCAGGCCGATCGCCTCCGGGTCGGGCAGGAAACCGCCGAGCAGCGATCCGGCCAGGGTGGAAGCGTTCCAGACGAGGTAGAGGCTCAGCTCGGCACCCAGCAGGAAGCCGATGCCGATGGGTCCGCCCGCAGGCGCAGCGGCGATGACCACGCCGAACGCTTCGTCGGTCAGGAACTGAGCGGCAGCGAAACGCTGCGGCCAGCTGAGCCGTTCCCTCTGGCCCAGAGTCAGGCTGTAGAGGAGGTGGCGGACGTTGATGATGAAGGTAGTGAGGATCAGCGCCAGAGGCGAAGCGCCCCCTGCGAACAACCCCGCAGCGGTGAACTGAGCGGCCCCGGCGAAGACCGTGAGGCTCATCAGCTGGGTGTCGAGGAGGCTAAGGCCCGCCGCTCGAGCGCTCACCGCGTAAGCGAGTCCGAAGGGGGCGACTCCGACCCAGAGCGGGAGGATAGCGCGGAAGCCGGCTGCGAACGACGGAGTGAGGATGCGGGCGCTCACCGCGCAATGGTAACGGTGACCGACGAAGGCTCAGAGCCGCGAGACGACGCGGCGCCAACAGGAGACCCTGCGCGATCGCTCCTACTCCGCTCAGATCACGCTCACTCTGGTCGCCAACTTCAACTCCTCGACCGAGTACTCGATGGTAGCCTCGCCGCTCTCCGTCGCCGTGACGTTGTTGCCGTCGATCTGCAGGCCCCAGCAGAGGTACTGCTGGTTCAGCCCCTCGATCTGTTCCCTGTTGAGTACGGCCGTGCCGGCGAGCCTCGTGTCGGCGTGGTTCAGGTTCACCGTAACCCGCGGTCCGACCCGGTTGCTGGGAAGCCACAGCCTCTCCGGATCGCGCGACAGGTAGAGCTGCGCGGCGACCGTACCGGTCAGTCGGGGCCCGTCGTATTCGACCGTCGTGTTGAAGTGGAGTCGGGCGCTTTCTACCGTCACGGGGATATCCACCTCGGAGAAATCGATGCACTCGCCGTCGCCGTCCGGGTGCCTGAAGTCCAGGTCTCCCGCCTCGCCGGCTTCGATCTCGTGGGAAGCGCTTCCCGTGGCGTTCGACCCGAGTTGGGCGCGCAGATCGATGGTATAGGGGATCGGCAACCAACTGCAGGCTGATAAGCCCACCAGGAGCAGAACGGCCATACTCGATCTCATCATGGATCTGTTCATCACGCCCCCCAAAGGTCGTGCCCAGGAACACCCAGCCGCTTCGAGCCAATGGTGCTGCATCGAGGGGTCGTTGCAATGTAACGGGGGAAGATTTCATGGGCCGGACATACCAACAGATGTACGGTAGCCGTCATGCCGTTCGTACCAGAGACAGAGCCTGGACCATCACAGAACATGCCTACCCGGAGATGGGTTCTGTATTCGAGTAAGCTCCTGCTCGTCTTCCTGGTCGTCTCGATCGGGCTCGCTCAGAACGAGGGAAGCACCTCGGAGCCGGAGGTGCTGGGACTGGCCGCTGTCGGTGTATCGGCCGGTTTCCCAGCTTTCCAGGCGTACGCCCTCAACGCGTCTGTGCAGTACCGCTTCGTCGGGCTGGCAACTCGGGCTACCTGGACCGCCGATGCGGGGGTCTACGGCTCGCTGGCTCTTCGTGGCTACCCGCCCATCCCGGGCTCGCCGGTTCCCGTGTTCCTCGAGGCCGGCCTCGGCTCGCACTCCGGTGGTGCGGTGCCGTTCCTGGCCGCCGGTGGTCACATCCCGCTGGGCAGGCGACTCCGTCTCGACATCGAAGCGGGGGCGGCGAGCGTCCCGCTGCTGGACCAGCGCCAGGTCGTACCGTTCCTCTCGGCCGGCGTGAGTTATGCGTTCGCTTTCGACCCGTCTCATGCGTTGTCGACCAGGAGGGCGGATCGCGAGGCCGAAGCGAGAGAGCGCGTGATGGCGAGGGGCGGCGACTGCGGACTGGAGCCCGATGGGGCGAAGGTGGGGCGAGCGGTGGCGGCCACCGTTTCGGGCTTTCTGCGCGACGCACGCGCCACCTACGGCAGCCTCTACACGAACCTCAGCTACTCCTACGACATCGAGGAGATCGAGGTGAACGGCGACAGGGCGTCGGCCAGCATCAGCTACCAGGGCACCGTGACGGAGATAGCCACGGGCAAGACGATCTCGGCCTCGGGGAGTGCCTCGGCCAGGTTCAGGTGGAACGGCTGCTCGTGGAGCCGGACCGGCGTGAGCTACTGAGTCGGCCGGAAAACCGGTCGCTGCGAGCCCAGCGCCAACGATTGCTGCTAGACTGCCGGGAGTCGAGGAAGAACCGTTATGACGACCATACGTACACGCAACTGACGTAAGTCGGCCCGAAGCAAAGGTGCCCGGTCGAACGCCGCTCCAGGCGTCCGGCCACCGTTACGTTCAGCGCGAGGTGTACGTGTCCAGTTCCAGATCGAATCGTCGTACCGGGAGAAGCCCGTCCATCAGCACAAGCTGGGATCCCGTCGCCAAGTGGTCTAGCGGCTGGGTCGGCAAGCGTGGAAGCATCTATCATCGTCGGGCAGCCATCCCGACCGTACTCGAGTTCGGGCGTTTCGAGCGCGGGGAAAGTGTTCTGGATGTGGGGTGTGGCCAAGGGGTACTGGCTCCTCACGTACTCTCGCTCGGCGCCTCGTACGTAGGCGTAGATGCGAGCCGAAGGCTGCTGGCCACAGCCAGGAGGTTCCACGGAGAGAGGGCCCGATTCCGTCTGGCCGATTCGAGGAGGCTGCACGAGGAGCACGCGTTGGCGAACGGGTGCTTCGACGCTGCCGTGTTCATGCTCAGCCTCCAGGACATGGACCCGTTGGAAGAGGTAGTGGAGTCGGTCGCGAAGGTGTTGAAGCCGACCGGGCGGATCGTCATCTTCATGACGCACCCATGCTTCCGCGTCCCGCGCGGCAGTGGCTGGGGCCACGACCGGAGTCGGAAGCTGAGTTACCGGCGGGTAGAGCGCTATCTGCGCGAAGCTCGGGTGCCCATGAAGGTCTTCTCCGAGGTGAGTCGCAACTCCCGCGGCGCCACGATCAGTTTCCACCGGCCGCTTGCTGCCTACATCAACACGCTGGCCCGGTACGGTTTCTCCACCGATCGACTCGCGGAGATCGCGGATCCGCTTGCGGGGGAGGTTGGACGTTCTCCGCAGGACGACATCCCGCTGTTAGTGGCGTTGAGGGCCAGGAGGAGCCCGCCGCCCGAGGGAGCGACCGGCTAGCCCTCCCTCTCCTCGTCCTCCTCGGACGACCGGTTCTGGTCCGGCGGCGTGAACTCTCGCGAGCCGAACTCAGAGTCGAGGTAACCCTCCTCCTGGGTACTGCTGCGATCCCTCTGCGTGCCGAACGCCTCCCCGTACTTCAGGTCGCGCTCACCGAGCTCGCCTTCGTCGCTGTCAGGCTTCTCGTCCGGTTCGTCCTTCATCACGCCTCCGTTCCGAGGCCACTCTGGGGCGAGGCTGACGTCCATACCGTGAGCCGGGCCCAATGCGAGCGCTGAGGAGAGTCCGAACCTTCCAGTTCGATATTGGAGTGGCAGTACAGAAAGTAAGCGCGGGCCCCATTACCCTCGTTCATGCAGGACAGCAGTGGATAGAGAGGGGGAGTCATGAGGAGACGGTCGTGGGCAGGACTACTGGTCGCCGCGTTCCTGATGCTGGGCGCCGCCGCCCAGGCGCAGTTGACGATTTCGGTCGCCGAGCACCCGGAGTACGGCACCTACCTCACCGACGGGCAGGGGATGACCCTCTACCTGTTCGTCCAGGACGCCGCCGCTCTGGCAACGCCGGGCGCGAGCGAGGAACGCTTCACCGAGGGCGTGCGGGAGCAGGCCGCCGAATGTACCGGAGGTTGTCTCGACAACTGGCCGCCACTACTCGCCGAAGGCGGCGAATTCACCATCTCGGCCGAGGCCGAAGGCCAGCTCGATCCTGAACTGCTGTACGTCGCGGACGTGGACGGCAGATCGCAGATCGTCTACAACGGTTGGCCACTCTACTACTTCGCCAGGGACACTCAGGCCGGTGACGTCAACGGGCAGGGCGTGGGGAACCGCTGGTTCGTGATCTCGCCTGAGGGCCAGGCGGAGCTGGAGGTAGCCGGCGGCGGCGAAGCCGCTCCGGCAGAGGAAGGCGCAGGAGGCGGGGCCGCCGAAGAGGGTGCCGGAGCGCCAGCCGGCGAGGAAGCGCCGATGGACGACGACGCCGGCGAAGCCCCGATGGATGAAGGCGCCGAAGAAGCGCCAGCAGATGACGGCGCGGGCGCCCCGGCAGACGAGCAGGACGGCGCCGGTGCCGGCGATGCCGGTGATGCGGCTGGTGGCGGCGCTGGAGACGCGGGCGGCGCCAACGACTACTGATCGCTGAGTCAGCCTCCCGGGGGAGCAGGTATCCGGCCACTTACCTGCTCCCCCGTCACCTGTCCAGACCCGAAACGCCCCAGACTCATCGTCGCGGCCGCAACAGCTCGTTCTAGAATCGCGATAGCATGCCGCTGACGACGGACTACCCCTACCTACAGGCACGCCCGGCCCTGGCTGGGCTACCGGCCGGGCCGGCTCACCGGTCGCAGCCAGAGACAGCCATGGCCGTGCCAGCGGCGAGGCCCGCCGTGGCGCTTTGAACGTCCTGCTACTCGGCTTCCGGCCTGGAGAGCTGAGCGAGACCCGACTCGAAGCGGTGCAGCGGGCGGCGCCCGATCTGCGCCTGGTGGTGAGCCGCGAGCGTGAAGAGGTCGAACGGCGGCTCGATGAGATCGAGGTGGCGGCCGGGAGCTTCCCGCGCGACCTCCTCGCCAGCGCCACGAAGTTGAGGTGGTACCAGCAGTGGGGCGCCGGCTCCGACTGGCTGCTCAGCCACCCGGAGGCGATCGAGGCCGACTTCGTGCTCACCAACGCCTCCGGCATCCACGCGATCCCGATCAGCGAGCACGTCCTGGCGTTGATGCTGGCGTTCGCGCGCTCCCTGCCTCTCGCTTACCGGAGGCAGCGCGACCGGGAGTGGAAGCGCGACATCGAGAAGAAGGTCTTCGAACTGGCCGGCAAGACGGTGTTGTTGCTAGGGGTCGGGCGGATAGGCGCAAGGATCGCCGGACTGGCCGAAGGGCTGCGGATGCGGGTGCTCGGCGTCCGCAACGATCCCACCAAGGGGGCGGCAGGCGTCAGCCGGATGCACGGGTTGGCCGAACTAGAGGAGCTGTTGCCGGAGGCCGATTTCCTCGTCAACACCCTGCCCCTCACGCGTGAGACCGAAGGGCTCATAGCCGAAGCGGAACTGCGGCTGATGAAGGAGTCGGCCTACCTGATCAACATCGGCCGCGGCGGAACGGTGCGCGAGCGAGACCTCATAAGGGCGCTCCGGGAGGGCTGGATCGCCGGCGCCGGGCTCGACGTCTTCGAGGAGGAGCCCCTTCCGGAAGAGTCTCCGCTTTGGGCGATGGAGAACCTGATCGTCACCAGCCACTATTCGGGCTCCACGCCTCACTACGATGATAGAGCCCTCGAAATCTTCGTCGACAACCTGCGGCGCTACCGGAACGGAGAGCCGCTTCGCAACGTCGTCGACAAGCGACGCGGGTACTGAGGTGCGGGGCGCGACGGCACGGTAGAATCGAGCCTCTCATGAACTGGCTCATCACCGGCGGCTGCGGCTTCATCGGCACCAGCCTGATCAAGAACCTGCTGGAGCAGGGGAACGAGGGCATCAGGGTAGTAGACGATCTCTCCGTAGGGAGCCGCAGCGCCCTCTCAGCGGTGGCCCCTCATTACTACGAGGGGAGCGGACGCCTTGCGCCCGGAGATGTCCAGCTGCTCGTCGCGGACATCCTCGACGAAGAGATGGCGCTGGCGGCCGCGGAGGGGATCGACGTCATCGTCCACCTCGCCGCCAATACTGGCGTGCAACCCTCGATCGCGGACCCGCGCAACGATTGCCTCACCAACGTGATCGGGACGCTCAATTACCTCGAGGCGGCGCGCCTTGGCAAGCTGCCACGATTCGTGTTCGCCTCGAGCGGCGGCACCGTCATCGGCGACTGCGCGCCACCCGTCCACGAGGAGCTCGTTCCTCACCCGAAGTCTCCTTACGGCGCCAGCAAGTCGGCGGGGGAGGGGTACCTCTCGGCTTACCACGGCTCATTCGGGCTGGAGGGCGTAGCCCTGCGGTTCGGCAACGTCTACGGCCCCGGCTCGAGCCACAAGAACAGCGTCGTCGCCAGGTTCGTCCGGCGTGCGATGGCAGGCGAGCCGCTCGAGATCTACGGCGATGGCCGGCAAACCCGTGATTACATCTTCATACGAGACCTCGTCGCCGCGATTCGGCTGGCAGCGACCACCCCCGGTGTCGGGGGCAAGGTCTTCCAGATCGCGACCGGTTGCGAGACGACCGTGAACGAGTTAGCGGAGATGCTGATCCCGATCCTGGCGAGCCGCGGGTTCGACGCCCAGGTACGTCACGCCGCGCCACTACCCGGAGAGATCCGTCGCAACTTCGCCGACACCTCTCGAGCCCGTGAGCTCCTGGGATGGTCACCCCGAACCGCGCTGGCGAAGGGGCTCGAGGAGACGGTCGACTGGTTCCTGAACGATGCCCGCCAATAGGAGCGGCCCGGAAGGTTCCGGGGCGTCTGCCAGTGCCGGCCCGCCTCCGGTTGCTGGCCGGCGGGGTGAACGCCATCGTGATGAGGGCGAGCCGGGGAATAGCTTCGCCGGCGAGCTATGGGCGCTGGGCGCCATCGTCGGCTACACCGGCGCCAACATCTTCGGTCGAGCCGGGGTAACCGATACCGATCCGGTCGCTGCTCCACTGCTGCGCGACCTGCCGTCGTTCGTCATGGGATTGCTGCTTCTGGTCAGGGGCCGGCACTACCGGCAACTCCTGCCCAACCGTCGTGAGTTCGCCGGCCGGTTGCTGCTACCCTTCCTGGTGAGCGGCGTCGCCTCGGTGATCGGGACCTTCGCCTTCTTCTTCGCCCTTGACCTGGGCGGGGTGAACATCGCCGTGCCGGTGCTGCAGACGCAGATCATCTGGGGCGCGTTATTCGGTTGGCTGCTGCTGCAAGAACGGGTCACCTCTCGGGGCGCCTTCGGCATCGCCGTGACGCTTGGCGGCCTGGCCGTCCTGACCCTGGGCCAGAGTCGGGGAGTTCCCGCCTCCGACGATTGGTTATGGGGTTTGCTGCTGGCGGCCATCCCGGCCCTCGCGTGGGGCTTCTCGGGGGTGGTATGGCGGCGGGGTCAGCGGCTCGGTGTGGAGCGCTCTACGGGGATAACCGTGCACTACGGGATCTCGGTGCTGGTGAGCAGCGGCTTCCTGCTGCTGAGTGGCCGCATGGACGTCTACGCGGGCATCGACACGGGCGACCTGACGGCCCTCGCACTCTCCGGCGTTTTCGGTGGCGTGATCGCCGTCTACTCGATGTTCAGCGCCATGAAGCACCTGCCCGCCGCGAACGTGTTCGTGCTCAACGGGGCAATCCCCATGACGTCGGCTCTGGGTGGCGCCCTCTTCCTGGGCGAGTACGTCAATGCCGTCATGTGGTTGGGGATCTTCCTGGCCAGCATCGGCGTCGTGCTGTTCCAGCTGACCGGCACGGCCCGCGCTAGGCAACCGGAGACCTCGGGCAGCGGGGGGTTGCCCTGACCTCAGAAGTAGGCTCGCAGCGACAGATCGAGCGAACCCGCCGTGACCCCCTCGCTCAGGTGGAACGCCGGCGTCACCGAGAGGAACGCGTTCCCCTGGTCGTGGGCCAGCGTTACGAGCGCATCGAGCTGGTTCGCCCGCTGCTCCGGTTCCAGCAGGGAGCGCGGCCAGGAGGCGAGCAGGGTCACCTCTACAGAGCCGCTCAGGCCCAGCGGCCGGGAAAGGTTGGCGGCGACGGCCGGCCGGGCCGGCGAGCGCAGGCGGCCGATAGCAGGAGCCCAGCCGGCCTCGGCCGTCCAAAGCCAATCTCCCACGTAGCCGCTGGCTCCGAGACCGCCGCGGAAGCTCCAGGGGCGGGCCAGCAGCCAGCCTTCGCCGTAGAGGACGAGCGCGTCCACCGAGGCGGAGGCGGTAAGGCCCGCGGCCGGCCGGACGGTCCACAGAGCATGGCCCTCGACGGTGACGAGTGCCGACTCGAAACGAACCGAGGCGAGTCCGCCGAACTCCCGGGGCACGAGATCGTCGCCCCTGACGCCGATGACGGCCCCTCGGACCCGCCAAGAGCCGGCGTAGCCGAGAGCGGTGACTGCCAACGGGCCACGAGGCTCGCCGGAACGTAGGCGAGGTTCGATCGTCACCGGCTCCAGGAGACGCAACTGGGTCAACGGCAGTCGCTGGAAGCCGGCGACGATGTCGACGCCGTCCGAGCGGAAATCGACGTGTGCCTCCTGGAGGCCGAGGCTGGCGAAGGGTTCGTTGGGTTGCTGCCCGCTCCCGAAAGCCGGCAGGAGCACGGTTCGGAAGGTGACGCCGGTAGCCAGTTCGGCCTCCAGTTCGACGCGGGCTCGCACCACCACGGGCACACGCGTGGACGTTTTTCCGCCCGCTCCGACCTGCTCGATGCCGGTGTCGAAACCCACCTCACCCCGTACGGAGACTCCTGCGCATACGCGACCCCCGTGATGAGCAACAGTGCGAGAAAGGTCCTCATGCGGCTGCCGGGACCTCCTCGCCGACTACCTTGCCGTCCTCGAGGCGGACGATGCGTCGTACGTGGGAGAGCAGTCGCGGGTCGTGGGTACTGAAGACGAAGGTCACCCCTCGCTCCTCGTTGAGGGCGCGCATCAGGTCGATCAGCTGCTGTCCCGTCGCCGTATCGAGGTTGGCCGTCGGTTCGTCGGCGAGGATTATGTCCGGGTCTCCCGCGAGAGCCCGGGCGACGGCCACTCTCTGCTGCTGTCCGCCGGAGAGCTGGTTGGGCCTCCGGTCCGCGAAATCCGCCATGCCGAGGGCCGCGAGCGCCTCCCTGGCGCGCTTCTCGCGCTCGACCCTGGCTACCCCTCGCAGCTCGAGTACGAAGGCCGCGTTCTCCAGCGCCGAGAGGACCGGGATGAGGTTGTACGCCTGGAAGACGAAGCCCAACCGGCGAAGCCGCAGGCGGGCCGAGCTGCGCTTGTCGAGATCATCGATCCGCTCGCCTGCGAGCAGAACCTCTCCGGCATCGGGCTGGTCCAGGGCGCCCATCAGGTGCAGCAGGGTCGATTTGCCGCTTCCGGAGGGACCGGCGATCGCCGTGAACTCGCCGCGCTCGACTTGGAAGTCGACCCCGCGCAACGCCTTCGTCTCGATCGTGCCGATCCGGTAGATCTTCTCCAGCCCGGTGACGTCGTACAACATGGAATCGGTAGGCATATCTGCTCCTTCAGGCCTGGAAGCGCATGGCGTCCACCGGCTCGAGCCGAGCAGCCAGCACGGCCGGCCAGAGGGCTGCGAGCAGCGCGGTGATGACCGCGAAGAGTATGGCGAAGACGACCTGAGCCGGGGTGACGGTTACGTAGAGTACGGGGTCGAGGCCGAAGGAAGCCCAATACTCGGCGAGGGACGGCACGGTGAAGCCGTCGGCCATCGACGAGACGGCCGCGAGACCCAGCCCGGCTCCGACGAGGGCGCCCACGCTGCAGAGGAGGACGCTCTCGGTGGCGATGAGGGCGACGATCCTGCTGCCCCCGGCTCCGAGCGCCTGGATTACGCCCAGCTCGCGTACCCGCTCCATGACGCTCAGGTACACCGTATTGAGCACCAGCAGGCCGGCCAGCACGAAGAAGAGGGCAGAGACCGAGTAGAGCATCGGATCGATCGTCTCGAGCAGTTGCACGGTCGCGGGCTCCAACTCGCGCCAGTCGAGCGCCTCCAAGGCCGGCAACTCGGCACCGATCTCATCGGCGAGGGCGACCGCGAGGGCGTCGTCATCGATGGTCACCAGAGACGGGGCGTGGATCTCGAAGTGGGTAACCGCGTCGGGTGCCGCCAGCAGCTGAGCCTCCTCGAGCGTCGTCCAGGCCGTCACGATCTCCTGGTTCGGATCCGCCACGTCGACGAGACCCACCACCGAATAGGCGGCCGCTCCGAACCCTTCGCTCTCCGGCGAGTAGGCGAAGACCTCATCGCCGAGGGCTACGTCGAGCGCCCGCGCGAGCGACGCCCCCAGCACGATCTCCCCGGGACCCTCGAGGAAGCGGCCCTCCAGGGAGGCTCCCTCCAGCCGCCGGTCGCGGATCGCCTGCGGCCAATCCTGCCCATGGATGAGCACTGCCCGGGAGCGCACCGCGCCCGAGAGCAGCGCCGGCACATCGAGTACCCCTACGACGATAGGTTGCTCGAGCCGCGACTCGGCCAGAGCAGCCAGCTTCCTGCTCACGGTCGAGGCGTCACGGATGAGCGAGTCCCGCAGTCCACGCGCGTCCCGCCAGCCGGGCTGTCTTATCTGCACGTGCCCCGAGTTCTCCGTTATCCGTTGATAGAAGCTATTGCGGGAAGCGCCACCCATGCCGAAGAAGGTGAGGCTCAGCAGCACCACCAGGCTAACCGCTCCGGCCGTTACCAGGCTGCGCCAGCGGTGGCGCCAGATGTTGCGCCAGGCGAGGGAGAGCGTCACAGGCACCCCCGCTCGAGCGCCCTCTGGGTGAAGCAGCTCTCGGGAACAGCGAAGTCGTAGTCGCCATCCGTGTATCTGGCGACGGTCCGTCCGCCGTCGGCGGTCAGGTCCTCCACCACCAGTCGCATCGGGAAGAGCTTCCCGTTCTCGAGCGTGACGATCTCCTCGAAGAGGACCCTCTTCACTTCGGTGCCACGCTGATCGAAGAAGGTCAGCTTCAGGGGTGCGAGTCCCGGCAGGGTCGCAGCGAAGCGCAACTCGCCGTACGGTGTCGGCGCGCCGGCGGTGGGATGGAGCGAGAGTACGATCTCCTCTCCGCTGCGAGACGCGACGCTAGCGTCGTAGTTCTCGCGGATGTCATCCCCGGCCAGATCGTTGTAGGAGAGATCGCTGCCCAGGAACGAGTCGTTTGCGCCCGAGGGGGGCAGGCGGAGGACCCGGCCCAGCCTGGGAGTGTAGATGAAGAGCTGGTCGCCCAACGACAGGAACGCCTGACCGGCGTCCCGTGGTGGAGCGGTCACACGGATGAGTGACCGCTCGGCTCCGTCGGAAATCGTCTCCAACGAGTACTCGATGGTGCGGTCCGAGCGCTCTACCTCGAGCTCGAGCGTGGCGTGCATCCCGCCGCCGCGCAGGTTGTCGACTATCTCCTCGACGATGGCGTCCGGGTCATCGGGCACGGGCTGGGCGACCAGTGGAAGGCACGCCAGAGTCGCGAGGAGAGACAGCGATATCTTTGCGAACGTCCTGTTCATGCTGCCTCCATCAGGCGGCGGTGCGCATCGCCTCGCTGGGGGCGAGGTTGCGCACACGCCGGGCCGGGGTGAGCACGGCGAAGAGAGCTGCGAACGCCACGGTGACGCCGGCGTAGAGCAGGTACTCGATACGTATGTCGGTGCGGATGTCGTTTCCGATCGTCAGTCCCGAGAAGATGTCTCCCCAGGCGCTAGCGAACACGGAACCGAGGACGTTGACGTAGGCCATCCAGGTGATCAACCCGTAGCCGAGCACCAGCCCGACGGCGTATCCGATGAGGGTGGCCAGAATCGCTTCGAGCGTGACCATCCATGAGAGTCTCGCCTGATCCAGGCCCAGGGCGATCATCACCCCGAACTCCCGTGTTCGCTCCATCACCGACACGACCACGCTCGAGGTGACGGCGATCGCGGCGAAGATGGAGAACAGCAGGCCGAGAGGGATCATCGATCTCCGCTCGGTTGCGAGACCGGCGGCGAGTTCCCCCATCATCTCCTTCACCCCGTACGCCTCGATCCCTTCGGGGAGGAGGGGGTCGAGGCGATCGGCTACCTCGTCTTCACGCCCCAGTGGCGCTGCCACGGCTATCTCGGTGGCGGTGTCGATCCCACTCAGTGCCCTGGCATCCTCGATGTGAGTGAGTACGGTGGTCTCGTCGACCAGCGTCACTCCGCTGTCGATGAGCCCCACTACCTCGAGACCGCTGGCCTGCGGCCCTGCGGCACTGGAAACGTCGACAGCGAGCCGCTCCCCTATCCGCACGTCCAAGCGCTCCGCGAGGTCGGCGCCCAGTACCACTTCGCCCTGCGACTCGAGCATCCGGCCGTCTTCCACCTGCGCCGGAAGCGCGCTCACCCGCCCTTCCAGCCCAGGGTCGACGCCGCGGATCAGCGCCCCTTCGCTGGAGTAGGGGCTCCTCAGGAGTGCGGCGACCTCGAGGCGTGGCGCCGCCCGGTAGGCGAACTCTCCCAGGGCCGAGACGATGGGGTCGAGCCCCGGCAGGGCGTTGACCGGGTCACGGTCTGCGAAGTACTCTTCCGTGCTTATGACCACAGGCGCCCTGAGCAGGCGGGCCTGGCCGGCGAAGACCGACGACAGGAAGCCGTCCGTGAACGCCCAGAAGAAGACGATCGCCGTGGTCGCGTAGGCTACGACCACGATCAGCAGGAGGGTACGCCTGCGCTGGCGCCAGAGCGATCGCCAGGCGAGGCGCAGTAGAGCGGTCACGGACGAACCTCGACCGGATGCAGGGCGCTCGTGTCGTGAGGATCGCCTGCGGATTGGTGCTTCACTTCCGTTTCTCCTCTTCTCGGCTGGCGAGCCACCGGTCGAGAACCGCGTCCATCTCACGCTCCCAGAATCTGAAGAACTCAACGCTCTCCTCGATCCCACGTCGAGCCGCGGCGCTCTCGCCCTCCATGAGTGCGAGTCCCTTCTCGGCGAGCGCGCGGAGGGTGGACATCGAGGCCGCCTCGCGCTCCATCGCCCGGTGCCAGCCGTCGGGCGTGTTCCGGTAGTAGGTGCGTCTGTCGCCTGGCTTCCGAACGCGCTCGATTATGCCGGGGGCCTCCAGCAGACGCGTCATCGTGCTGATCGATCCTCTGCTGGCCTGGAGCGTCTCGGCCAGCTGCTCGGCCGACTGCTCGGCGGGCGTGGCCACCAGGAGCGCCGCCAGGATCCGGCCCGCCATATGGGGAATGCCGAACGACGCCAGGAGCTGCCCCATCTCCTCGATGAACTGAGCCTTCTTTTCGCTCCTGGGTGGGCTCGGCGAACTACTCGACTCGTCAGGCATGGGTCACCTCCATGGCGCGACGAAATTCTAATCGATTCAGAACATTCAGGCAATACTGAAAAGTCTGAATCGAGGGGCCCGCCGTGAGTGCCCCTCCATTACGGCAGTCGTCTTATTGCGGCCTGGCCCTGGGTCAATCGCCCTCGCCCAGCCGCTCGGTTTTCTCCTTCGACTTGCCGCTGGCATCGTCGACGCGCGACATGGCGAACGAAGCGGTTGCTCCGTGCACGACGATCGACATCACGATCGCCAGGCTCACCGTCTTCCAGAGGATGTCGGTCTGGCTGAATTCCTGTCGATTGAACGCGTACGAGAGGTAGTAGAGCGAGCCGACGCCGCGGATGCCGAAGAACGAGATCGCTGCCCTCTCGACGCCAGGGAGGCGCATGCCGGTGAGGGAGACGAGTGCTGTGACCGGACGTATCAGGAAGACGATCGCGGCCGCGACGAGCACCATGGGCCAGGAGATGCCGGAGAGGAGGCCGATGGCGATGAGGCCGCCGAAGAGGATGAGCATCAACGACATCAGCAGCACCTCGAGGCCGCCGGCGAAGTCGTGAAGCTGCTGGTGGTAGGGGTGGTCTCGTTCTTGCTGGCGAAGCGTTAGGGCCGCGAGGAACACCGCCAGGAATCCGTAGCCGTGCAGCAGTTCGGTAATTCCGTAAGCCAGCAGCGTGATCGCGACGACCACGAACGCCTCTCCGGAGATGCTTCCCCGCGTAGACGGCAACCTGAAGACGAGCTTGGAGAGCAGGAGGCCCAGCGCCACCCCGGTGAACGTTCCGATCCCGATCTTCAGCAGCAGGTCGTTTATGGCCCAGTCGACGATCCAGCCGCTGCCGGTCGCCCCGGCCGATGCTGCCGCCGCGGCCGCGATGGCCAGGTAGGTGAACGGGAACGCCAGGCCGTCGTTGAGGCCGGCTTCCGACGTCAGCGCGAAGCGCGTCTCCCCTTCGGTCTCGTCGCCGGGTGGACCGACCTGAACGTCGGAGGCGAGCACCGGGTCGGTTGGCGCGAGTACGGCGCCAAGTAGCAGAGCGGCTGCGGGGGTCAAGCCAAGGAGCCACCAGCCCAGCAGCGCCGCCGCTCCGATGGCCAGTGGCATCGCAACGACCAGGAGTCGGAGGGTGCTGCCCCAGTTCCGCAGGGTCGGTGGACGCGCCAGTTTGAGCCCGGCACCGCTCAGGGAGATGATCACCAGCAGCTCCGTGAAGCGTTCGATGAAGAAGCTGCTCTCGAGTGGATTGGGTAGATAGAGGCCGATCGGCAACGAGAAGAGCAGGAAGCCCAGGGCCACGTAGAGGAAGGGGAAGGAGAGTGGCGCGCTGAATACCAGGCGCGGAACCCAGGCCGCCCCCAGGAACGCGAGCCCGACGATGGTGAGAACCAGCATGTAGATGTCCATGCAACCCTCGGAGGTCCGAACGTAGCGGGTGCGCTCCGGCCGGTAGGTTCAGCTGGGGCTAGTAGTTGGCGACGTACTCCTGGTGCGCGGCCACACGCTCTCTGATCTCACGCATCGTATCC
The DNA here is from genome assembly GCA_036381595.1 of Trueperaceae bacterium. NCBI lineage: Bacteria > Thermotogati > Deinococcota > Deinococci > Trueperales > Trueperaceae > Trueperaceae bacterium. The sequence goes on from DASVCN010000021.1 coordinate 55,174, forward strand.
GCTCCGAACTTCTCGAGCAGTGCGTCTGCCAGTACTAGTGCGGTCATCGCCAGCAGGACTATCGAGGCCGCGGGCACCGCGGTGGTGTCGCTACGCTCGCGGGCGGCATCGACCGCCTCGCGGGTCTCCACGTCAACCGAGGGCAGGGGCTTCATGAGGGTCGCTATGGGCTTGGCCGCTCCGCGGATGATCAGCTCCTCGCCGTTGGTGATTCCACCTTCCAGCCCACCGGCTCGGTTCGTCCTGCGGTAGTAGCGGTCGCCCTCCCGGTAGATGGCGTCATGCACCTCGGACCCGCGCTTGCCCGCCCCGAGCCAGCCGTCACCGACCTCTGCCCCCTTGAACGACTGGATGCTCATGGCCGCCTGAGCAAGCCGGCCGTCGAGCTTGCGGTCCCACTGCGTGTGCGAACCCAGGCCGGCGGGCACGCCCCGGAACCTGGCCTCGACGATGCCGCCCAGCGTGTCGCCATCCTTCTTCGCCTGGTCGATGGCGGCGATGATCCGCTCCTCTGCCGACTCCTCGAAGCAGCGGATGGGGCTCTCGTCGAGCCGCTCCAGGGCGTCCCAATCCATGCCTCCGTCGCATTCGATCCCGCCGAGGGCCACGACCCTGGCGCAGGCCTGGATGCCTACCTCTTCGAGGATCCGCAGGGCGACGGCGCCAGCCGCGACCCGGCTCGCGGTTTCCCGGGCGGAGGCCCTCTCAAGCACGTCGCGAAGGTCCTTATGGCCGTACTTGATCCCGCCGGCCAGGTCCGCATGGCCCGGCCGGGCGCCCGTCAGGCGCCGCTTGCGCGGCTCGTTGCCCGCGTCCGGGGACATGATCTCGTGCCAGTTCCGCCAGTCCTTGTTCTCGAGGTGGATGGCTACCGGAGCTCCCGTAGTCCGCCCGGCCCGCAGGCCCCCGACCACTCGCGCCAGGTCGGTTTCGATCACCTGGCGCCGGCCACGACCGTAGCCACCCTGGCGCCGCTTGAGCCAGGGGTCGATGTGCTCACGAGGATCGAGCTCGAGCCCGGCCGGAACGCCGTCGAGCAGGGCGGTCAGAACCGGCCCGTGCGACTCGCCCGCGGATAGGTATCTCAACATTCGAGAAGCCTATCACTCCTGCCGTTTGAGACGGGACGTCTTCCGTTCGGCCGAGCCGCTCGCCGCACTGACCAACGACAGCCGGCTGACGCGCACGACGACAGGGCCGCAGGCGAGCCGGTTATCCTCGAGATAGAGGGCAGCACTGCCCGAGGAGGTGGAGAGATGGCCGATACTTCGTCGACGATGATGCCGCTGGGCACGCCAGCCCCCGACTTCACGCTGAGCGACGTGACCAGCGGGAAGCAGGTGAGGCGCGCCGACTTCGAGAGTGCGAGTGGCCTCCTCGTCATCTTCCTGTCGCGTCACTGCCCGTTCGTGAAACATGTGCAGGAGAAGTTGGCCGAGGTATGCAACTCGTACCTGCAAGAGGGGCTGGGCGTGGTCGCGATCTGCTCGAACGACACGGAGAAGTACCCGGGCGACGGGCCCGACAACATGCGTGAGCAGGCGCGCGAGGTAGGCTTCCGCTTCCCCTACCTCTTCGACGAGTCGCAGGAGGTCGCCAGGGCGTACGGGGCGGCCTGCACTCCCGACTTCTTCCTCTTCGACGACGAGCTGAAGCTCGCCTACCGCGGACAGTTCGACAGCAGCAGGCCCAGCAACGACATCCCGGTGACGGGAGCCGACCTGGTCAGGGCGATAGAAGCGGTGCTGGCTGGCGACCCGGTCCCCGCCGAACAGGTTCCCAGCATGGGATGCAACATCAAGTGGAAGCCGGGCAACGAGCCCGCTTACGCCATCAGCTGAGGCCAAGCAGGGGCGCGCCCCGGCAACGCCTGCGTGCTGCACTGGCCGCTCCGGCGCCTGTGTCGCTCACCGGGCGGTGCTAGTCTGGCCCGGTGGAACTGGACCTTTTGGAGCTGGCGGGTGACCCGTATCGACTCGGCTACGCTCACGGCGAGCGCTACCGTAACGCGATCGTCCGTTACGCCGAGGAGCGGATCCGGCTGGCAGGAAGCGAGGAGTGGACGGGTAGCGACCTGAGCCGTCAGGAAGTCCTCGCTCTCGCCCAGGAGTGCCTTCCGGCCCATGAGGAGTTCACTCCCGACGGCGTCGAGGAACTCCAGGGGATGGCCGATGCCACGGGCCTGACCAAGGCGGAACTGCTGATAGTCGGTGGTTTCACCGATTTCGTCGACACCGTATACGCGCGCCGCACCGAGCTCGGAGCGACCCGGGCAACTGCGGACGACTGCACCGCGGTACTGGTTCCGGGCTCCAGAGCAGAGGGTGGCGGAGCTCTCTTCGGACAGACCTGGGACATGCATGCGTCATCAGCCGAGCATGTGCTGTTGCTGAGGGGCCGACCCCACGGGTTGCCGGAGTTCCTCACCTTCACCTCGGTCGGTTGCGTCGGCATGATCGGCATGAACGAAGCCGGCCTGGTGGTGGGCATCAACAACCTGATGGCCGGCGACGGCGCGACAGGGGTGATGTGGACGTTCGTCGTACGCGAACTCCTGAAGCTGGAGACGGTGGCGCAGGCGGTTCGCCTGCTGGAGGGGGCGCCACTGGCGGGGGGCCACAACTACCTTCTGCTGGACCGTTCCGGCGCCGGGGCCAACGTCGAGGCGATGGGCGGCAGGCGTCACGTCACGAAACTCGAAGGGGAACCGCTCGTGCACACCAACCACTGCCTCCGGCCGGAAACGCAGGAGGTGGAACGGGAGCGCACGCCCGTCTCGCTGGCGGAGTCCGGGGGCCGGCTGGAGCGCAGCCTCGAACTACTGGGCAGAGGTACCGTGACGCCCGGAACGCTGCAGCGGCTCGCCGCCGATGAGCCCACTATCTGCGTGAGCCCGCGGCACTCTGACGACATCGCTACTTGCGGAGCAGCGATCATGAGACCCGCCACCGGTGAGTTCTGGGCCGTCAAGGGCGCCCCGTCGCGAGGCAGCTTCCGGCGTTACACGGTCCCCGCCTGAACGGAGTCGGTGCAGCGGGCGTCGGTGCAGTGGACGTTGGTGATGCGGACGCCGGTGAAGCGGTCGTCAGTGCAGCGGGCGTCGGTGGAGCGGTCGTCGGTGCAGCGGGCGTCGGTGCGGCGGAGGCGCTTGAGAAGTTGCGGTCAACCGTGCTTCTCGGCCGCCTCCACCCTCGGGCCGCTCGCTTCGCGGCACTCGCCCAGGTAACCGACTTTCCAAAGGCACCAGACCCAGAGACCGCGGGCGGAACGGTACGAGAAGAGGATGAGCATCACCGCGCTCACACCCATCACGGCGGTGAAACCGGGGAAGAAGCCGAACAACAACGCCAGCCCCACCCCCTCGCCGATCAGCAGCACGCTGGCGAGCAGGTACATCAGGAAAGCGGTTCCCAACCAGGTACTGCTGTCGGCTTCGAAGGTGATGCCGCAGACGTCGCAACAGCGCCTGGGTCGTAGGAAGCCCCGGAAGAGGCTGCCCAGGACGCAGTTCGGACAGTGGCCCACGAGCGCGCTGCGCAGTACGGTCGGCAGGCCCAACCGCTTCGGCCGATCTACCACCGGCATGATTGTCCAGAGTATCCACCCCCGTGCGGCCGGGCTCCGTAATGTGGCCGCAAGTGGCCGGCAAGCGAGGAGCCTGGCAGAGGGGGCGCGCGACTGAGGGTATGCTCGACTGATGAAGGCACGAACGATCCTGGTAACCGGCGGAGCCGGCTTCATCGGCTCGGCCGTCGTACGGCACCTCATCGGGGCAACGCGGGCCGAGGTGGTGAACCTCGACAAGCTCACCTACGCCGGGCACCTGGAGAGTCTAGGGGAGGCGCGAGACAGCTCGCGTCATCACTTCGAGGAGGCGGACGTTGCCGACCGTCCCGCCGTCGAACGGGTCTTCGCCCGATACCGACCCGACGCCGTCATCCACCTAGCGGCAGAGACGCACGTCGACCGGTCTATCGACGGTCCCTCCGAATTCGTACGCACCAACGTCCAGGGGACCTTCACCCTGCTCGAGGCCGCCCGGCGCTACTGGGACACGCTCGAGGGCCAGAAGTGGGAGGAGTTCCGCTTCCTCTGCGTCTCCACCGACGAGGTCTTCGGTTCACTGGGCGAGGAGGGTCGGTTCCGCGAGGACAGCCGCTACGATCCGCGGTCGCCCTACTCGGCCTCGAAGGCGTCGGCCGATCACTTCGCGAAGGCGTACCACCACACCTTCGATCTGCCGGTGATCGTCACCAACTGCTCCAACAACTACGGTCCCTACCAGTTCCCGGAGAAGCTCATCCCCCTCGCCACCCTGCGCGCCGCGGCCGGTGAACCCATCCCCGTCTACGGACGGGGTGAGAACGTTCGCGACTGGCTCCACGTGGACGACCACGTGGCCGGGCTGATGGCCGTGCTCGAGGGCGGACGGCCGGGCGAGACCTACAACATCGGCGGCGACAGCGAGCGTACCAACCTGCAGCTGGTGAAGACCATCTGCGAAGCCCTCGACGAGCTGGTCCCCTCCGAGCGGCCCTACCACGAGCTGATCACCTTCGTCGAAGACAGGCCTGGCCACGATCTCCGTTACGCGATCGACGCCGGGAAGATCAGGAACGAGCTGGGCTGGGCGCCCAAGCGAACATTCGAAGCGGCCTTGCGGGAGACCGTCGCCTGGTACCTCGAGAACCGCGACTGGTGCGAAACCGTGACCAGGGGCGCGAAGTACCGGCTCGAGCGCCTGGGCCGGCTAGATCAGGAGTGACGGAGGCGTAGGCGCGGCGATCGGCCGGCAGTTCGACGTTGGGAACACGAGACAGGCGGTCGGTGGTGCCCCTACCCTTCCGGTCCGATGCGCGCCCGCCACTCCTCGCCCGTGAGTTCGAGGAGTTCGGCCACGGCACGCAGGTAGGCTCTCCAGGCGCGGTGCAGGCGCCCCGCGTCGCCGGTCAGCTCGAACTCCTCCTCTGCCAGGTCCAGCCCTTCTTCGGCCAGTCGCGCCCGTCTGAGGGCGCTCGACAACTCGGCCCTGAACAGCGCCGGGTACGCCTCGAGCTCGGCCCGGGCTGCGTCGAGCGCCTCCTCGAGCCGTTCGATCTCCGGGCGCTCGTAAGCGACCCTCAGCTGAGCGCTCACTTCGAACTCCCACCGTTCGACCCCTCCGGGAAGGTCGAGACCAAGGGTGGCGGCAGGGCGGCCGTTTATCAGGCCCCCCTCGAGATCGACCTCCAGTTCGTCGAACCGGTATGCGGCCCTGAGCCGGAGGTCGTCCAAGGGCGCTCGCCTCGCTTCGACCAGTTCGGCTTCGGCCTCCTGCATCAGCAGGAGAAGCATCCGATATTCGAAGGTGTCTCGAGGATCGGCGGCAGCCGCCGGCAGGGCGAAGCGCAGCGGTTCGTAGACCGCTTCGCCTCGAAGGCCGAACGAGAGTGCCGCCCGCCGCGCCTCCTCCAGTTCGAACAGGTCTTCACGGTGCTCGAGTGCCGCCAGGCGTAGTTCCAGCCGAGCCGTCTGGAGCTCAGCGGCATCGACCGTCGCCAGGTCCTCCTGAGCCTCCGCCAGTTCGGCGCGTGACTCCTCTGCCTGCTGCTGGGCCTCGAGGAGGTCAGCATGGGCGAGAAGCGCGTCGGTCACCGCTTCGAGTTCGAGCGTCTCGGCTTCGTGACGAGCGCGCTCGAGACTCTGCAGCGCCCGCAAGTGGCTGTCGGCCGGCTCGCCGAACTCGATCGTGGCGTCGATCCCCAGCGTCCCGGTCCAGGCCCCGTCGCTCCCGTCGTGCGGGTAGTCGCGGTACCTGATGAGCGGGTCGACCGTCGCTTCGAGACCGTCGAGCACCGTTCCCGCCGCCTCCGCTTCGAGGCGGGCGACGAGCCGGAGTGCGGCCGGCAGACGCGGATCGCTCCAACTGAGTGCGGCCGAGGCCGGAAGCGGCTGGGCCTCTGCCGAAGGGGATATGGCAGAGGCGGCGACGAGGAGCAGCAACGATGCGACTACGTGCGGGGTGCGAGAATCCATCTCATCCTCCAACGGCCGAACACGCGTTGCGGTGGGGAGGAGGGACCGGAACGTGACGCTTGCTCTAATCTGATTCAGAATACTGCCATACTCTTTTCATACGCCACGTAGGGTTGCCGGGGTAGACTCTGCGGGAGCGGAAAGACCGTCGACCAGTACGTCATCGAAAGAACTTCGGAGGGGGCATGCCGGACACGGGGGGCATCGCGGGAATCAGAGAGGCTGTCAGAGACGTCACGTCTCTTGCCCGGGAGAAAGGGCGCGACCAGACTTTCGAATTCGAACTCTACCTGCTCAAGTGGCAGGCCGAGTTGGCAGAAACGAACGACAGCGAGGAGTTGGAGGGTCTCGTCCTCAGGGAGGCCGAGGCTCTTCGCAGCCAGATCGAGAAGATGACCGCTGCCTAGGAGCGGCTGAAGGCGAGCGACGCCGGCGCGACGTCTAGGGGCGTCGCGCCCTTGCTTTCGCGGGCCGTTATCATGCGCCGGTGGGATCGATAGCGGAGCAGGAGCGGAGGGCCGGTGGGCAGGAGAGGATCTCCGGCTCCGCTGCCTTCCTCGAGGGGGTAAGGGACGTCGCTCCGATGATGCTGGCGGTGGGACCGTTCGGGGCCGTGGTCGGCCTCGCCGGCGTGGCATCGGGGCTCACCTTCTCCGAGACCATAGCGATGTCTGCCCTCGTGAACGGCGGATCGGCGCAACTCGCCGCCCTGACGCTGATCGGGAGCGGCGCTCCGGTAGTCGTCATCCTTGCGACCGTATTCTTCGTGAACCTTCGCTACCTGATGTACAGCATGGCCCTCGCTCCCTACCTCACCGGGATCAGGAAGCGTTGGCGTCTGCTGATGGCGCAAGTGCTATTCGACCAGACCTTCGCCTTCGCCACCAGCCGCTATTCGACGTATCCCGGCCGGGGCCGGAGGGTCGCCTACTTCTTCGGGCTCGCGCTTCCCCTCTTCGTCACCTGGATGAGTGGGAACGTCGTAGGCGCTGCGTTCGGAGCCCAGGTGCCGGCGAGCTGGTCGCTCGACTTCGCCATCCCCCTCACGTTCCTCGCCCTGCTGATGCCGGCTGTCAGGGACAGGCCGGCGGCGATCGCGGCGATCACGGGCGGCGCCACCGCACTCCTGGGGCTCACGCTCCCCTACAACCTGGGTCTCGTTCTGGGCGCGGTCTTCGGCGTGTGCGCCGGCCTCGCGGCCGAGCGGCGCTGGTGGTCGTGAACGGACCGGTCCTCTGGCTGACGATCGCCGGCATGGCAATCATCTCCTATCTCCTGAGGGTCTCCTTCCTGCTGCTTCACGAAAGGATCGGCTTCCCGCCGCTGTTGACCAGAGCCCTGCGCTACGTGCCGTACGCGGTGCTGGCCGCCCTGGTCGTCCCGGTGGTCGCCGGCAGTGGCGAGAAGGTTCTCGCTCCCGAGTTGCCACGCGTGCTCGCCGCGACCGCGGGCGCCCTGATCGCCTGGCGGACCCGCTCGGTGCTCCTCACCCTGACGCTCGGGATGGCTACGCTGTGGCTTACCCAGCTGCTGCTCTGAGGCTCAGTCGGCGTCCCAATCGGGCGCGCCCTCGGGGTTCACCAGGCGCCCGTCCGGACTCCCCAGCGAACTGATCCGCATCATCTCGCTGGCGCTGAGCTCGAAGTCGAAGATATCGAAGTTCGACCTGCGATGCTCGTCACTCGACGCCTTCGGTATCGCCGCGACCCGCTGCTGCTGTATGAGCCAGCGGAGGGTCACCTGCACGGGCGATTTCCCATGTTCCTTGCCTATCGCGCGCAGGGTGTCGTCTTCCGAGACCTTGCCCTTGGCGATCGGGCTGTAGGCGGTGAGGAGGTAGCCGAGTTCCGCCGACAGTTCGAGGAGTGCCTTCTGGGACAGGTATGGATGGTACTCCACCTGGTTCGCGAAAACATCCACGTGCTCCTGAGCTTCCCTGACCAGCTTGGAAGGGAAGTTGCTCACGCCTATGTGCCTGACGCGGCCGGTCTCTTGCAGCTTGCGCAGTGCGTCCAGCGTCTCGGCTAGCGGGACCTCGGGATTGGGCCAGTGGAGCAGGAGCAGGTCGACGTAGTCGGTCCGCAGCTTGCTGAGGCTCTCCTCGGTACTGCTGAGCGCATCGCTTTCCCTGAAGTTGCGCGGCCGCAGCTTGGTGACGAGGAAGATCTCCTCGCGCTCGACGCCAGAACGCGCGAGCGCCTCGCCCACCTGCTTCTCGTTGTCGTACCCCTGTGCCGTGTCGATGTGGCGGTAGCCGATGGCGAGGGCGTCAGCCACGCCCGCGCGGCACTCCTCCCCTGCCATCCTGAAGGTACCGAAGCCGAGGGCGGGAACTCGCGTCCCCTCGATGACGTGATGGATCATGTCGTCCTCCCATCAGAAACTACCGCACGAGAAAGGCCGCGGTCTCGCCGCGGCCCGGTGCTAGCGGTGTCGTTCCTCGGTTCGGATCAGGCGTGCGCCATCTGGTTGCGGATCGCCGTGGGCAGCTGCTGCTCGAGCCACTCGAGCATCTGCTCCTCTTCCCGCAGGATGCGGCGGCAGACGGTAGCCGTCTCGGTGTCGCCGATCTCGTCCGCGGCTGTGATTATCCCCTGGTAGGAGGCGATCTCGAAGCGCTCCGCGGCCGAATCGCCCAGGATGTTCTTGACGATCTCATCCTTCGCCGGCGCGGTGACGACGCCCTGGACGGTACCCATCATGGTGCTCAGGCCGGTCTTGAAGCTCGAGACGTGGCCCCCCAGGCGCTCGATGCACTCGCGCACCATGTGTGCGTGCTCCTTCGTCTCCTCGCAGTGCCGCTCGAGGCGGGAGCGCATCGATGGACGTTCGTGGGCTGCGTGAGCGTGGTTGCGGAGCGTCTGCACCATCGACTTCTCCATCGCGTAGGCGTCGTTGAGCCAGGTGATGAGCGTCTGCTTCTTCGCCTCGCGGCTTCCCGGCATCGCCCCTTCGTGGTTCCTGTGCCTCTGCCCGTCGTTGCGCGACATCCGCCGAGCCTGCCAGACGCCCAGTGCGACCGCCAGAGCGGCGCCTATCAGAGCGCTCCTGCCGGGCCGGCGACGCATCATCCCGCCGCTGTTGCGCGACTCCCGGTAGTAGCGGTCCATGAAATCCTCTTCGGCCCGCTCGGCGTTGGTTCTCTTCGTCAACTGGTCGCGCTGCTCGGCCGACATGGGGCTGCGCTCGTACCGTCCGAATCGTGTGCGATCATCCATGGTCAACCTTCCGTTCCGTTGCGACTCCGTTCTGTCGGTGGGCGCGGCGGCGCTCTGGTCGTGCTTCCCGCACCGCGTGTCTTGCGTTCCGAGTCTAGGACGAGTCCTCGAGAAGGCTCTTGGGGGTAGGCCACGAAGGTGGGGGTAGGCCCCGAAGGTAAGGGGCGAAGGTAAGGGGCGATCGCCCGAACTGCGACGCTGGTGCAGCGCGGGGATCGCATGGGAGATCGCGCAACGTGGGCGTACACGCGAAGAGGGATCGAAAGTGGCGGTTAGAGTCGGGTGAGCGCCGTTGGGGGGCTCTGGACGGAGAGTGGAGGATCCATGCCGAAGGTGACCGTAGACGGGAAGAGCATCGACAGCACGCCGGACCGGAGGCTGGTCCTGGCGATCGAGGAGTTGGGGGTCGAGATCGGCCACCGTTGCGGCGGCAAGGCCCGTTGCACCACCTGTCGGGTCGAGATCGAGAGCGGCGAACCGGACAGCATGACGAAAGCCGAGTACCTGAAGCTGAAGGAGAAGGGCCTGTTGGGACAGGTGAGGCTTTCGTGCCAGATCCTCACCTCTCACGACATGGTGGTCAGGCCGTTGATGACGAAAGAGTCGGAGGTCTGGACCGACACCGGACCGACGCCCAACGAGGTCGTCGAACCGGATCCTGAGTGGCATCCGATCCCCGAACTGGAAGCCAAGTACCGACGCTCAGGCTAGGCCTCAGGCCTCGTCGTAGATATCGTCCCTGGGCTTCGTCGGGTCGTCCCTGCGGACGGTAACAGGCCCCTTGCGGCGCCGGTCGCCGCGCCTGCCGGCCCGATATTCCGGGCCGAAGTCGCCTACGCGCCGTTCATGTCCCCCTTCGAGGCGCTCAGCGCGACTGTTCACCATCCTTACCGGACCGTACCGGTCGAGGATCTGGCCGGCCTCGACCATCCGCTCGGCGGGCACCTGCAGGAATACGAGGCTCTCCCCACGCCGCAGGGCGAGGCTGTACTCGTTCGAGTCGATAGGAGGTACGCCGCCGCGCACCAGAGCACCGGTGACGCCTCCGGTGGCGCCACCCAGGCTGAGGCCCGCGATGGCCGAGGCGAGCGGTCCGATAGCGAGGGCCGGACCGATACCGGGGATGACCAGCAGTCCCAGGCCCATCAGGAGCCCGGTTGCGCCTCCGAGTGCTGCGCCCACGCTCGCACCTATCGCCGCACCCGCCGCCATACCGTCGGGGTCGTCCTGGATCGCCATGTCGTCCATCGAGTCGAAACCGAGCGATTGCGAGGAGCGTGGGGAGATGACGCTTATCGAGGCCGGGTCGAAGCCTGAAGCGATGAGGTCGTCGGCCGCGGCCACCGCGTCCTCGATGTGTTCGTAGAGCCTGGAAACGGATCTCATGTTGCCTCCTTCCGGAGCGAACGAACCGTGGGACCTTCTATCGAGCTTAGCGGTCGGTGGGTAAGGCGAACTTGGTTTCAGGCCCATTCGACTGGCCCGGGTGCGAAGATGGGGCCGTGGAGCGCAGCGCCCCCGAACCCACCGCAGGCGCCGGCGAAGTAGCACGGGAGCGCTCGAGCATGCGCGGCGCGCTGACCCTCATGGTCGGGACGTTCGCCAGTCGCATCACGGGCCTTCTCCGTAACTCCATCCTCACTCAGTTCTTCCCGCCTGGCGTGTCCGACGCCTTTCTCACGGCGTTCCGGGTGCCGAACCTGTTCCGCGAGCTCCTCGCGGAGGGGGCCCTGACGAACTCGTTCGTACCGGTCTACACTCGGCTGCGGGGGGAGGAGAGGCGCAGGCTGACCGGCTCGCTCCTGGGCCTGCTGGCCCTGGTGAACGGCCTGCTCATGCTGCTGGCCTACCTGCTCGCGCCGCTCCTCGCCCGCCTCCTCATCGGGGATCCGACGATCGTCGACGTCGAGCTGACGGCCCGCCTCATCCGCATCGTCTTCCCGTTCCTGCCGGCGATCTCCTTCTCGGCCCTGGCTATGGGGATCCTGAACGCGGAGGAGCGCTTCCTCGCGCCCGCCTGGGCGCCCGTCATGCTCAACCTGGTGACGGTGACGCTGATGGCGCTCTTCCCCGGTCACGCGGTGATGTTGACGCTCGCCCACGTGCTGGGCGGGCTGGGTCAACTGCTGGTCCAACTGCCCGCTCTCGCTCGCTTCGGGCTGTCGCCGCGCTTCCGGATGTCATGGCACCCGGCACTCGCCGGTGTGCTCCTGCTGATGCTCCCGTTCGCCTTCACGACCAGCGGAAGGCAGTTGCTCAACGTGCTCGCCTCGAACCTGGTGACCGGTCTCTTCACCGGCGCCCAGAACGCCTTCGTCAACGCCGACCTGTTCCTGAGCCTCATGCTGGGGCTCTTCTCGATCTCGCCCGCGCTCTCCTACTATTCGCGCCTCTCGGCGCAGGCGGCCGAGCGTTCCGAAGCCTTCGCTCCGACGCTGCTCGAAGGGCTCAGGTTCATCGCCTTCCTCACGGTGCCCGCGGGCCTGGGGCTGGTCCTTCTCGCGGGACCGGCGGTAGCGGCAGCGTTCAACTGGCGTTCGCTCGTCGGCGACCCGCTCGATCCCGCCCGGCTCTACGGTTCGATCCTCGCCACCGCTCCGCTGGGTCTGGCGGTGTTCCCGATCGGCCTCTTCAACCTGCTTATCCGCACCTTCTACATCCGCCGCCACGTTGCGATCCCGGTACTGATCGTGCTGGGTACCCTGACCGTCCAGGCCGCGCTCTACCTTTCGCTGGTGGGCCCGTTGGGCATCGCCGGGCTCTCGTGGGGGGCGGTGTTCGCTGCCTGGATCCAGTTGGGGGTCACGGCCGCGCTCGTCCGGCGCCGCCGTGAGGTCTCGTTGCGGCTGCTCCTGCCCGGCGTCGCCCGCATGTGGCTCGCCGGTCTGCTGGCGGTCGCCGCCTCGGCGGCACTGTTGGCGCTCCTGGGAGGCGACGCGGGGGAGAGCCTGATCGCATCGGCGACCGGCCGGGCGAGCGGGATGAGCGACGGATGGACGATGTCCGCGAACGATTGGCTCGGGGTCGGCTGGTTCGGCGGTGGCTGGTTCGACTCGGTCGCCACCCTGGGAGTCGTCGGCGCCTTCTTCTGCCTCGCCTACGGTGCGATCAGCTGGCTGCTGAAGATCCCGGAGATGAGGGCTCTGCTCGCTCGGGTGAGGGGCGGGACACGGGCCTAGATGCGAGCGGCGTGGATCCTCTCGGCCAGCTCGTAAGAAACCGCCACGGTACGACCGTCATGCTCCAGGGTCAGCGGGCCGGAGCTCTGCGCGATGTCGACGATCTCGATCTCGTTCCCCGGCACCAGGCCGTGCTCGTCCAGGTAGCGGAGCACGTCGCTGCGCTGGTCGGTGATCCTGGTGATGCGCAGCCTGCTACCGGCGGCCCAGCGGACCAGGGGTAGGCCCGCGTCCTCGGGCAGCCGTCCGTCGCGGGCGGGTATCGGGTCGCCGTGCGGGTCGTGGGTCGGGTGGCCGAGGGCGTCGGCGATACGGTCCTCGAAATCTTCGCTGATGTGATGCTCCAGCTTCTCGGCCTCGTCGTGCACCTCGTGCCACTCGTAACCGAGCGCCTCGGCCAGGTAGGTCTCGATGAGCCGGTGGTGCCTGATCGTCTCGAGCGCCATCTTCCGGCCCGTCACCGTGAGCGAGGCTCCCTGGTACGGTTCGTACTCGATCAGGTGCAGTTCGGAAAGTTTTCGCAGCATCCCGGTGACCGAGGCGGGACTCACTGCCAGGGCCGCCGCGAGCGCTTGCGTCTTCACCGACTGCTCGCCCAGTTCGAAGAGCGCCTTCAGGTAGTCCTCTACCGCGCTGGTGACCAGCCTGGATGGGCGGACGCCGCCCGGCTGGTCGCTCATCTGGGCCCCTGCCTGTTCATGGGCTCACGGCCCCGATCGTACCGAAGCGCTCGCGCATCGCACCTAGAGTCTACCGCGTGGGTGGTGCCCGGCGATCTCTGCCCCCCAGGCCAATTCGGTCCACGACGGTGGCATGAGCCGTGGTCTGAACAGTTCCGCGTTCCTTACGATGGGGCATACGGCGGCCTCGGTTCGCCCTCCTGGGGGCCGCTCGAGACGAAGGGCGACGACCCGTTTCGGGAGGAGTGGTGATGGAGGCATTCGACTCTTCGTTGGCGCCGGCGTTGGCCGCGCTGGCCGGAGTGGCCGGGGTTGCGGCCGCCTTCCGTGCCGCCCGCGGCAGGCGGGCACGCACCAGCAGGCGGAGATACATGGCGGCGGCGGCTCGCGCGACGCGGAGGCGCAGCAGGGGAGGCAGACGGGCGTACTGAACGCTCCCGACGGCCTACAGTTCGCTCTCCAACTCCCTGAGTGCCTCCCGGTGACGGCGGACCAGCTCCAGGTCGCCTATCTGCCGGTAGGTTTCGATCAGATCGCGCCGGGATTCGACGTCGTAGGGATCTATCCTCAGTAAGGCCTCCAGCGCCTCCGCTGAACGGCGGGGCCTGGCCTCCTCGCATTCGGCCAGCCGACGCCACAGCCGGACCAGCAACCCTTCGATCCGCCGTCGCTCATCGTCGAACCACTCCGGGAACTCGGCGAGAGCATCCCCCTCGACCAGCGCGATCGCCTGCCGCATCACCTCGAGGTTCCGTAGGGCGGCGCCACCCAACGCTTCAGTCGCCGACCTTTCGAACTCCTCCAGGTCGAGGCGCACGGGGTAGGCGAGTTCGACCATCCCACGGCTGCTCGCGATCACCTGTGCGCCCAGGGTGCGATTCAGGTGGTAGAGCCCCGTCTGCAGGCTCTGCACCTGGTTCCCGGCGTGGCTCCAGAACTCCTCGGCCAGTGCCTCGCGGGGGACCGGCCGGCTGGACAGGGCGAGGCGCAACAGGAGGGCGGCGCTCTTGCGGGTCGGGAAGTCGGCGAGCGTGAGCGTTCGGCCCAGGAAACGGACCCGCAGCGTACCGAAAGTCGCGATCCGCAGGGGGAAGAGTTGGCTCGCGGCCGGATCCTCCTGAACGAGGGCCGCCAGGACGGGAGCGTATTGAGGAGAATCGAGCAGGCAGCCGTAGCCATGGGTGCGGATCAGGTCCAGGGCCTCCCTCAGATCCGAAGGCGAGCCGCGGTGCAACAGGGCTGCGGCCAGGTCGAATCGCGCCTCCTCGTCTCGGGCGCGGCCGATCACCGAGTCGAGGTCGCCTCCACCGCACAGCGCGATCTCGAGCGAGGCGGGCACGCCCAGCGATTCCGCCTGCCTGGCGTACTCGAGCGCCCCGTCCCGGTCCCCCTGCTGGCGCAGCGCTCGCGCGAGTAACAGCTGTGCCTCGGCCCGGAGGCGCGCATCGAGACCGTCTCCCCGCAGTAGCGCTTCGAGGCGCCGCGCCGCAGCCCGCGCCTCCCCTTCCGCCAGTAGGCACATCGCCCGGTTCGTCTCGATGTAGCCTCGTGCGCGCGTGTCGAGCCTCGTCTCGGCGGCAGCCTGGTCGAGTTGCTCGTTCGCCTGCGCCCTTTCGCCGGCCAGCAGCAGGACCTCGGCCAGATTAGTCCTCAGCAGGGCGCTGGGCTGGCCCAATGTGGCGAGCAGATCGAGGGCCTCCTCGTAACCTCGTCGCGCCTCCCGAAGCAGACCTCGCTGGTGCCACGAGAGAGCGAGGAGTTGGACGCTCCGCGCCTCCCTCACGAAATCGCCGCCCGCACGGAAGCTCGCGATCGCCTTGCGAAGGTCGCTTTCGGCGTCAGCGTAGCGCCCCTGCTGGATGTAGACGCCGGCCCTGTTGTGCCTGGCCTCCCCCTCGAGCCTGTCGCTGGTGCCGTGTCTGATCGCGGAACCGAACGCCCGTTTGGCCTGTTCCAGCTTCCCGGCCAGCGCGAAGGCTATGCCTCTGCCGTTGTCGATCCTGGCTATCGAGTCGCCCCGCGAATCGCTCGCCGGTTCTCCCGCCACGCCTCGTCTGGCCGTCCGGTAGCGCTCTTGTGCCCGGTCGTAATCTCCGCACAGCCGGTCGAGAGTGCCGACCAGGTAGAGCCACGCCGAGTTACGGCGCAGGGCCGACGGGACAGGCTCGAGCGCGCGGCGTAGCCGCGCCTCCCCTTCGGCGGGCCGTGGTTCGAAGTTGGCTGCCAGGGTCTCGAGGTAGGTCACCCACTGCTCGGCCTCGGCCAACGCCAGCAGCGCCGGTTCGAGGTTGCCGCCCCGGGCGAGCACCTCGGCTACCGCCTGAGCGACCCGGGCATCGGGGTGCGGCTGCAGGTAGCGGCGGAGGAGCTTCGGCATCGTGAGCCCCTGGCCGGAACCGAAGAGGAGGCCTCGATCGAGCAGTTCGGCGACCCGATCCGTTCCCAGTTCGAGGAGTTCGTGGAGTTCGGGCACCAGGAGCGGAGTGAGCGCTGCTCTCCCGACCGCCTCGCGAAGCTCATCCCCCGGCAGCAGACGTTCGAGGTAGATCGCGGCCAGCGGGTGCTGGTGCAGTGGTGTTCCAGTGGGCGCCGCACGGCTGCTCAGTTCGAGCCCGGCAGGCCACCCTTCGCTCTGGCGGAAACTCTCCTCGACGAACCGAGGCGCAGCCCCCGCTAGTTCGCCGGCCCAATCGTCTGCGTCCAGCAGCAGATCCGCCTCCTGCAGGACGAGGAGGTCGTCGAGCGGCAGGTGACGCGGGACGGCAGCGATCCGACTGCGCCTGGCGGGCAGCAGGAGCGCGGGACCGCCCGCCAACTCCGCGGGATCGCGGACAACCTGCCTGCCATCGCCCAGCGCCCACTCCTCGAGAGACTCCTGGCCGAATCCTGCGCCCACCGGGCCCACGACCAGAGGCGGGGCGTCCTCGAGGACATCCCGTAGCGATGCCGGCAGTCGGGGCATGATCCAGTGTACCGGGCACGGTTTGAGCTTTTTTTGAGGCCCCTTTCCTACAATGAGGTGCATTTTCCAACCGGGGGGGCCGCGGGGCCCACGGATGAGAACCAGGAGGGGTCCTATCGTGCACCGATTTCAACTAGGCCTGATTCTGCCGATCGTCGCCTTCGTGCTGGCCGCCTGCAGCAACTACGGCCAGTCGCCGGCGGCGGACGAGACGTTGGGTCTCCAGCGCAACGGCGAGGTGAGCGAGTGTTCGGCGCTGTACGCCGACGCACCCGCCACGGCTCGGGTTTCGAGCGACATCGAGTACGGTCAGGTCGGCCAGTTGATCCTCTCGTTCGCTCAGGACGCGGTGGAGAACGGTGTCAAGGCCAAGGCGATCGACTGGATGGGGGCCGAACTGGGACTCGGCCTGGGCAACGGAGTGGGCGCCTTCGAGAACCTTCCCATGGTCGTCGTCGAAACGTTCGTCACTAGAGAGCTCGTCGAGTCGATCCGAGCGGAGTTCGAGCCGCTGGGCCTCCTCTCGATCTGGGGCAACGAGCCTCTCACCTTCTTCCTCGACGAGAGCGTCGGTTTCATAGGCGCCGACACCGCACGTGACGCGTTCGGGCTCTCGGGAGCCGGCGTCGGCGTAGCGGTAATCGATTCCGGCATCGACGCCACCCACCCCGATCTGGTCGTGGGCCAGAACGTCGGCCGCAACGTCAAGATCGTCGGCTCTATCGTCGAAACGCCGGTAGGAGGCTATCTCTACGTGGACGCTGCCAACACCGACCTCACGAGTGGTCACGGCACTCACGTGTCGGGCACCATCGCCGGGCTGGGGAACGCTTCGGACGGGCGCTACGTGGGTGTGGCCCCCGGGGCCACCCTCGTGGGCGTAGGCACCGGGGAGGCGATCGTCATCCTCTACGCGCTCGAGGCGTTCGACTTCGTCCTCCGACCCGACATCCGCGAGGAGTACGGCATCCGGGTGATCTCCAACTCCTGGGGCACCACGGGAAGGTTCGATCCATACAATCCGATCTCGCTGGCTACCAAACGAGCCTACGATCTGGGGATCTTCACCGTGTTCGCGGCCGGCAACGAGGGGCCAGGCCTCGACACTCTCAATCCCTACTCGGCCTCGCCTTGCGCCATCTCGGTAGCGGCCGGCGACAAGCAGGGGATGCTGGCCGACTTCAGCAGTCGTGGGGTGCCCGGCGACGAGTACCACCATCCGGACATCACCGCGCCGGGAGTCGACATCACCGCTCCGCGGGCGCTGACCGGGGCCGTGACGCCTCCCGACGTTCCCGATGCCTTCTACAGCACCATCAGCGGGACATCGATGGCCACTCCTCACGTCTCGGGAACATTGGCCCTGATGCTGGAGGCCAACCCGTCGCTCACCTTCGAGGAGGGCCTGTCGCTCCTCCAGGAGACAGCCCGTCCCATGTACGATGCCAGCGGCGCGCCGCTAACCGTCCACGAGGTGGGGGCGGGGTATCTCGATGCTTACGAGGCGGTTCGGCTGGCGGTGAAGACGAACCGTGACAAGTACGAGCTGACGAGCGAGGAGTTGGCCTCCTGGTCGGGCCAGGTGCCGCTGGGCGTCTGCCCGGTCGTCACCTGCCTGGTTCAGACCGAGGACGTATTCGAGTTGTCGGTGCCGGAGGGGCTCGAGTCGTTGAGCGTCTCGGTGGAGTGGGCCGTCGCGGCCGAGGACCTCGACCTCTACCTCTACGACCCGAGCGGCGCTCAGGCGGCCTCGGGCGCCTCGCTCTCGGACCCCGAGGTGGCCACGGTCGTGGATCCGGTGGCCGGGACCTGGCAGGTCGTCGTCAGAGGTTACGTCAACGCCGCCACCAGCTACGAGGGCGTGGCGACCGGCGAGAGGCTGGCGCGCCGCTAGTGGGGGCGGCAGCGGCGGAGGATCTGTAGAGGGCATCTCCCGCCTCGACCCGAGGCGCCCTCCGGCCTCATCTACCCTGTTCCTGGCTCGCCCGGCCCCGTCGCGATCACGACGGGGCCGGATCGTGGCGGCTCAGTAGAGCCTGCTGCCGTTCGGAACTTCGCGCTCCGGCTGCGCGAGTACGACCCCGCCGCCGTCGGCATCGAAGCCGGTGAGCAGGAACTGCGACTCGAAGCCGGCGATCCGTTTAGGTGGCAGGTTCACCACCCCGACGACCCGAAGTCCGACCAGCTCCTCCGGCCGGTAGAATTCCGTCACCTGGGCGCTCGTCTGCCTCACGCCCAGTTCGCCGAAATCGACCCAGATCTTATAGGCGGGCTTGCGCGCAGCCGGGAACTCCTCTGCCCGCACCACGGTGCCGGCCCGCAGCTCCACCTTCGAGAACTCTTCATAGCTGATCGTCGACTCGTCACTCATCGCGCGCTCCAGGTCGATCCGACGCCGATCGTCGCGGCTGCCTACCGACGGGGTGTGAACGGACGCCGCTCCAGGAGCCTGGCGTTCCGAAGGCCGTTCGCTGGTCAGCTCGCCCGGACATCCTCCGGAAGCTCAGAAGCGCCTGAAGATCAGCGCCGCGTTCTGCCCGCCGAAGGCGAAGTTGGTGGAGAGGACGCAATCCACCTTCTGCTCGCGAGCCTCGTTCGGGATGTAGTCGAGGTCGAGTTCGGGGTCGGGATCGATGTAGTTGCGCGTGGGCGGAAGCACCCCGCTCTCGATCGCCTGGATGGAGGCGATCGCCTCGATCCCGCCGGCAGCGCCAAGCGTATGACCAGTCATGGATTTCGTGGAGGAAACGGGCGGCACCGACTTCGAGTCGCCCCAGATCGTCTTGAAGGCGATCGTCTCGTTGAGATCGTTCGCGGGGGTACTGGTGCCGTGGGCGTTGATGTAGCCGATGTCGCTCTTGTCTACGCCGGCCGACTTGAGAGCCCAGCGCATGCAGCGCACGGCGCCTGTGCCTCCCGGCGCGGGCGCCGTGATGTGGTGGGCGTCGCTCGAGGTGGCGTAGCCGGTTATCTCGGCGTAGATCTTGGCGCCGCGTGCCTTGGCATGCTCGAGCTCCTCGAGGATCAGGATTCCCGCTCCCTCGCCCGCGACGAAGCCGTCGCGGGAGGCGGTGAACGGGCGCGAGGCAGTTTCCGGACTCTCGTTCCTCGTCGACAGCGCCTTCATCACCGCGAAACCGCCGATGCCCATGGGAGTAACGCACGCCTCGGCGCCGCCGGTGACCATCATGTCGGCCTCCCCGCGTTGGATGATGCGGAAGGCGTCGCCGATCGATCCGGCGCCGGTGGCACAGGCGGTGACTACCGTACTGGACGGCCCCAGCAGCCCGTAACGCATGGCCACGTGACCGCTCGCCATGTTGGCGATCAGCTTCGGGATGAAGAAGGGACTCATCCGCATCGGGTTCTTCTCGAACCGCGAGCGGGACTCCTGCTCCCACGTTTCGAGCCCGCCGATCCCGCTGCCGATGCAGGTGCCGGTCTGTTCGCCGGCCACGTCTTCCTCGCTCAGACCCGCGTCCTCAAGGGCCAGAGCGGCGCCGACCAGCGCGAGTTGGACGAAACGATCGATGCGCTTCGACTCCTTGCGGTCGACGTATTCGCTGATGTCTACGTCCACCTCGCCGGCGATCCGGACGGTCAGGTCGCTCGCATCGAACCTCGTTATGGGTCCGATGCCGTTGCAGGCCTCGTGCTGAGCCCTTAGAAAGGCCTCCGCGCCGACTCCTATGGGAGTTACGGGCCCGAGGCCGGTTACCACTACTCTCTTCATCTCAGCTTCCCATGCCCGCCGACCCGAGAACCGGTCGGAAGGACGTTACCTTCCAGCCAGAGAAAATACTCCTGTTACTGCTTCTGGCTTATGAATGTTACAGCGTCGCCGACGGTGCGGATGTTTTCCGCCTCCTCGTCGCTGATCTCGATGCCGAACTCGTCCTCGAGTCCCATGATCAGCTCGACGACATCGAGCGAATCGGCGCCCAGATCGTCGACGAACGAGGCCTGCTCGTTCACCTCGCTCGGGTCGCTGTCCAGCTTGTCCGCTACTACTTCCTTGATCTTCTCCAGGATCGCCTGCTCGTCCATTGATTCCTCCTCGTTGCAGTTGGCCGACGCCGTCTCCGGACTGCCCTTACCGCTGACCCGAAAGCCATCAGCATGCGCCGCGACCGCCCCAGTCTAGCAGGGGGCGAGCCGCACGCAATCTACCATCAATGCATCACCATTCCGCCGTCTACGGGCAGGGTCTGGCCGTTGACGTAGGAGGCCTCGTCCGAGGCCAGGAAGGCGACCACCTTGGCCACCTCAGCCGGCGAACCGAAGCGTCCCGCGGGGATGCGCGAGAGGTAGCCGGCGCGGAGCTCCTCTGCGAGTTCGGCGGTCATGTCCGACTCGATGAAACCGGGGGCGACGGCGTTCACGGTGATCCCCTTGCCGGCGTACTCCTGGGCCAGCGCCTTGGTCAACCCGATCAGGCCCGCCTTGGCTGCCACGTAGTTGGCCTGGCCGACGTTGCCCACCATCCCGACGACCGAGGCTACGTTGACTATCCGTCCGTACCCCGCGCGCAGCATGGCCCGAAGGGAGGCCTTGGAGAGGTGGAACGCCGAGCTCAGGTTGGTATCCAGCACCTGCTGCCAATCGTCTGCCTTCATGCGCAGCGCCAGGGTGTCGCGCGTTATCCCGGCGTTGTTCACCAGCACCTCGACCGGCCCCAATTTCTCCGCGACGGCCTTGACGAGGTCGAGGCAAGCCTCCGGGTCGGCTACGTTCGCACCGAATACCTCGGCCTCTCCACCTGCCGACCGGATGGCGTCGGCGACCTCCCGCGCGGGGCCGTCCGAGCGGACGTAGTGGACAGCCACGCGATGACCCCGTGAGCCGAACTCGAGGGCCATCGCGCGGCCCAGACCGCGGCTGGAACCGGTCACGAGGACAGTGCGCTTGCTGTTGGTGCTTTCGGTCATGCGGCCGCCTCCGATGATGGTGTCGAGAAGTTGGTCAAGCCAGCGCTTCGCGCAGCGACGCGGGGTCGGTAACCGCCCGGGCGGTTACCTCCTCGAGGGTGCGGCCTACGAGGCCGGTGAGTACCTTTCCGCTTCCGAACTCGACGAAACGGCGCACGCCAAGGGCGTGCAGCTTCCGGAGGGTGTCGACCCAGCGGACCGGCGACGTCACCTGACGCTCGAGCAGCCCGGCTATCGCCGCCGGATCGTCGTGCAGTTCGGCGGTAACGTTGCTTATCACCCCGAAGGCGGGCTTCTCGAACTCGACACCGCGCAGGTCGTGAGCCAGCCTGTCTGCCGCCGGCTTCATCAGAGAGCAGTGGAAGGGTGCGGAGACCTTCAGCGGTACCACTCGCGCCCGCTGTTCCGCGAGTCGCGACGACGCCGCTTCGACCGCTCGTGCCTCGCCTGAGATGACGGTCTGGCCCGGGGCGTTGAAGTTGGCAACCTCGACCACGCCCTCGGTCTCGCGGCACACCTCGCGGATGAACTCCGTGTCGGCCTTGAGGATGGCGGCCATCGCTCCAGCACCCTCCGCAACCGCCTCCTGCATGTACTCGCCGCGCTTGCGGACGAGCTGCACGGCGTCACCGAGCGGGAGCGACCCGGCCACGACCAGAGCCGTGAACTCGCCCAGGCTGTGACCCGCCCCGAAGCTGGGTTCCTCGCCGCCCGCCTCGTGCCAGGCCGCGTAGGCGGCTACGCCGGCAGCGACGAGCGCCGGCTGCTGGTTGGCGGTCAGTTTGAGTCGCTCCTCGGGGCCGTCCCACATGATCTCCAGGAGTCCCGGCAGAGCCGCTTCGGCTTGGTCGAGGACCGCCTTGGCGGCGCCGCTCGACTCGTAGAGTTCCCGTGCCATGCCCACCGTCTGCGAGTTCTGGCCGGGGAAGAGCGCGGCCAGGTAACCGCCCTCCGAGGGGCTCACGTCGCCACCGGCGAAGCGACGGCCTCTTCCTCCTCGGCGGTCGCGGCAGTAGCTCGCGCCATACCGGCGGCGCCGTTGTACCAGGTGATCACGCTCGCGCCCCAGGTGAGTCCGGCCCCGAACGAGACGAGGAGGAGGTTGTCGCCGTCTGATATGCGCCCCCCGTCGAGGGCGTGCTTGATGGCCAGGGGGATCGAAGCGGTCGAGTTGTTGCCATACTCGTCAACGGTCACCACCACCCGGTCCTCTTCGAGCGCAAGCCTCTCGCGGGCGGCCTCGATGATGCGAAGGTTCGCCTGGTGCGGGACGAACAGGCTGATGTCATCGCTCGCCACCCCGGCCAGCTCGAGTGCCTCCACCGTGGCCGTGTTCATCACCCGCACGGCGAACTTGAAGACCTCGCGGCCGTTCATCTTCAGCTTGTCGGTGAGCGGCTCGCCCCCCGGCAGGCAGCGGCCAACAGAACGCATGTGGAGGTGGGGGGCGCCGGATCCGTCCGCACCGAGCGTCATCGACTTGATCCCGTAAGGTGCGGGAACCTCCTCGATGATCGCCGCGCCTGCGCCGTCGCCGAAGAGCACGGCCGTCGACCGGTCGTCCCAGTCGACGAGCTTGGTGAGCGCCTCGGCCCCGATCGCCAGCACCTTCCGGCACTGGCCCGATTCGACGTAGGCCTTGCCTACCGAAACGGCGTAGAGCCAGCCGGTGCAGGCGGCGAGCAGGTCGAAGGCGCCGGCCTTGAGGCCGAAGCGGTTCTGGACGAGGGCGGCGGTGGCGGGGAAGAGGGCATCAGGGGTATTCGTCGCGACGATCACCATGTCGACGCCGCCGAGTGCCACAGGTCCGTGCCGCGCTACCAGGTCCTCGACGGCCCTGATCGCCAGATCGCTGGTGAACTCGTCGTCGGCCGCTACGTGCCGGCGCCGGATCCCCGTTCGGGTGCGGATCCACTCATCGGTGGTATCCATGAAGGCTTCGAGGTCCTGGTTGGTCAGTACCTTCGGCGGTGCGTATGCACCTAAGGCGGTGATGCCGGCACGCGGCCCGGTTTCTCTCACTTGTCGGCTGCAGCCCTCTGCCTAGGCCTCCGGGAGGACCTGACGGTCCTTGTAGTAGCCGCACTCGGGGCACACGACGTGGCTCGGCTTCATGCTCTTGCACTGCGGGCACTCGACCAGGGTGGGGGCAGTGAGGGCGTGGTGGCTGCGCCTCTTGTCGCGCCGGGCGGCAGAGGTGCGCTTCTTGGGTACGGGGTGCTTGGCCATCTGGTACTACTCCTTTGGCTCGACGTCGAAATCCTCGAGGGACGCGAACGGCGACGGTGATCTGCTGACGGGCTGCTCCTGTGCGTACCGCTCGGCGAGAGGCTCGCACGGGACGCCTTCCGGATGCTCGACGGCGAGTGGAAGGTCGACGGTGAAGATCTCGGTGATCATCTCGGCGAAGTCGACCTCCGGCCGTCCGAACATGAGCACCTCGTCCTCCTCATCATCGAATACCATCTCCAGCTCCGGTTTGGCTGGACGATATTTCATCGGGTAGAGGAAGTTCGAGCGAGACTCCACCCGAACCGCCTCGAGGCAGCGCCGGCACGGCAGCATCGCTTCGCCCGACACCTCGCCCTGAACGATGAAGTCGTCCCCACCGGTACTGCGGACACTGATGCTGTACTCGAGTGGTTCCTCGAAACTGACCTCGTCCGAATGCCAATCGGCGCTGGGCATGAATTCACCCTCGCCCTCGACCTCCCCTCCGGTGGAGAGGTCGTGAGTGAGCAGACTGGAAAGGTTGAGTATGGCCGTGTGGTCGACAGACCCCGTTGCGGCCTCGTTCCGAGACGACATCCCTTGAGAGTATAGGTAGGGCCTGGGGGTCTGTCAAGGCGAAGGAATACCGATTGGCATCGCGATTTTCGCCCATCGGGGAGCGCCTGCGGCCCGTGCCCTCACTCTTCGGCCCCGGCACCTGGCGGCAGCCTCGGGATGCGGAGTAGAGCCGGCGCCGGGCTGTATACTCGCTCCGCCGTGCCCACCTCTGATTTCGAACTGATCCCCGCCGTCGACATCCAACAGGGGAGGGCGGTCCGCCTCTTCGAAGGCGACCCGGAACGCGAGACCGTCTACTTCGACGACCCGCTCGAAGCGGCCCGTCACTGGGCCGGCCTGGGCGCAGCCTGGCTCCACCTCGTCGACCTCGACGCGGCTCTTGGCAGAGGGGACAACGGCGAAACGATCCGGCGGATAGCCAGCGACGTAGGCGCCAGGATCGAACTGGGCGGAGGCATCCGCACGCTGGCCAGCGCCCTCGGATGGCTCGAGCACGTCGACCGCGTGATCCTCGGCACCGCCGCTCAACGGGAGCCCGAACTGGTCGCCGAACTGGTCGAGCGGGCCGGGGCTCAGAGGGTCGCGGTGTCGATAGACGCACGCGGAACCCAGGTGGCCGTCAGGGGGTGGGCCGAGACGACCGAGACGCACGCCGGCGAACTGGCCAGGCAGATGAGCGCGCTCGGAGTCCGGCACCTAATATATACCGACGTGTCACGGGACGGGACCATGCAAGGCGTCGACCCTGAGCCGGTCCGGATGATGAGGTCTGCCTTCCCTCACACTCTGGTTGCCGGCGGCGGCGTAGCCGGTGACGCTGACCTCGACCTGTACGAGGACCTCGGGCTGGATGGGGCGATCGTGGGGCGGGCCCTCTACGAGGGGAGGATCAGCTATCCCAGAACTGCCTGAGGTCGAAACCGTCCGTCGTGAGCTCGAGCCGTGGCTGACGGGCAGGACGATCCTCCGAGTCGAACTCGTCGAGGCGGTTCCCGGGCCTAAGTACGCCCGACTGGAACGGGCGACCGGACAGCGGATAGTGCGAGTAGGAAGGCGGGGCAAGTTCATCATCATGCCCCTGTCGCGGGCCGGGGCCGCCCCGGCAGAGGAGCTCGTCGTGCACCTCGGGATGACCGGAGTGATCAGCCACTGCCCTCCCGCCGACCACCTGCGGGTGCGTCTCGAACTGGACCAGGGGCCCATGCCCACCCTCTACTTCCGCGACGTGCGGCGCTTCGGAAGGTTCCTCGTCGTTCCCGCCGGCGACTACCGGTTGCTGCCGACCCTCGATGCGATGGGACCCGAGCCTCTCTCGGACGAGTTCACGGCCCGCGGGTTCCACCAGGCCCTGCTGCGATCGTCGGTGCCGGTGAAGACCTACCTGCTCTCGCAGAAGCCGGTGGCGGGAGTGGGCAACATCTACGCCGACGAGGCGCTCTGGCTCGCCCGGGTCCATCCCGAGACACCGGCCCAGCTCGTCTCGAGGGCCAAGGCCCAGGAGCTGCACGAGGCGATCAGAACCGTTCTCGAAGCGAGCGTCGCGGCCCAGGGGACCACCCTCAACGACTACCGGACGGTCAACGGCGAGGTCGGTGCCTTTCTCGAGCAGCTGGCCGTCTACGGGCACGCCGAGGAACCGTGCAGGCGCTGCGGCACCCCGATCTCGAGGACCGTGATCGGCGGCCGCTCGACCCACTTCTGCTCCCGCTGCCAGAGGCGGCGGCGCCGGAAATAACGGATAAGGCGCCGGTTATCCTTCGGGAATGAGCGTAAGGACGATCCATATCACTCCGGTCGAGGTGCGCTTCGGAGACACGGACATGTTCGGCCACGTGAACAACGCCGCCTTCGCCACCTACATCGAGTCTGCCAGGCTGGCTTTCTTCCGCGACCGGCTCGGCGCGACCCTGGAGCGGCCGGGCGGAGAGGCCGGCGGCATCATCCTCGCCCGCATGGCCATCGACTTCCGTCGCCAACTGCTCTACGGGGCGAGTGCTCAGGTGACGACCGAAGTGGCGCGCATCGGTCGCACCTCGATGACCCTCGAGCAGGAAGTCCTCTCCGACGGACAGGTCGTCGCTCAGGCGGAGACGGTGATAGTCGCGTTCGACTACCAGCGGCAGAAGCCGGTGGAGATCCCCGCTGCGGTGCGATCGGCACTCGGTTTCGACTGAGTGTCCTCGCGAGCCAGGCAAGAGAACGCCGCCCGGGCGACCGGGCGGCTCGATCGTCGCAGGGTCTGCAGGCTAGGGAGCGACCACGAACCAGACGTCCCCGACCTCGTGGCCCGTGGCGTCACCGGGGTTGTGGTCCCGGATCCAGTAGTAGAGCGGTTCACCGTTGTAGGTGACCTGCATCCCCGTGCCGTCGCTTCGCTCGATCAATCCCAGTTCACCGCTGACCCCTTCACCGCCCATGGGAGTGAGGCCGGCGGCCGTGTCGAAGCCTCCGACGAGCGGCGGCCAGTTGGTGGCGCAGCCGCCCGAACAGTTGCTCACGTCCTGCTCGTCGCGCGCGAAGGTGTACAGGGTCATCCCGGTGGGGCCCACCAGGATCTCGCCCAGTTCAGGGTGCTGCGTCACCTGGACCACCGGGTTCAGGTTGGCCACCCACCAGACGCCGCCGACCGCCTGGCCGGTCGTATCGCCTACGTTCTGATCACGGATCCAGTAGTAGAGGGGCCAGCCGTTGTAGGTGACCTGGCGTGAACCGTCGTTCCGCTCGGTGACGCCGAACTCGCCCGGGATCGCGAGCGGAGCGACTACCGGATCGCCTTCGCCTGCGAGCAGCGGCGGCCAGTTGATGGCGCACTGCTCGTAGCAGTTGCTCTGCCCTGGGGCGTCGTTGCTGAAGACGTACAACGTCATCCCGTTGGGCCCGGTCAGGAAGTGACCGAGGGTTGGGTCGAAGCGGATCTGCACCGCCGGGTCGGCCGCTTGGGCGAGGGCGTTGCAGGTGAGCAGGGAGACGAGGGCGATGGCGCCCACTCTTAGGAAATGCTTCATCCGACACCTCCACCTCTAGATATGCAGGTGAGGCGAGTGTGGATTCAGCTACAGTTCGGGCAGTTCGGCGCGGCCGAGCGGATGGGTCGGCAGCGGGCTCCCCCCGCGCGGTTCCAGGCTCACCTCCACCGACTCGAACCCGCTGGTGTCGGTTTCGAAGATCGGGCGCCGGAAGGTCCCCAACGAGACCGTCTCGCCGTCGCTGTGCCCCCACGCCTGGTAGCTCTTGCCGCGCCCCGGTCCGTCGTCGAGGATGAAGAGAGTG
This sequence comes from Trueperaceae bacterium, assembly GCA_036381595.1. Taxonomy (NCBI): domain Bacteria; kingdom Thermotogati; phylum Deinococcota; class Deinococci; order Trueperales; family Trueperaceae; species Trueperaceae bacterium. Next base: position 82,216 of record DASVCN010000021.1, read on the forward strand.
CGGCCGTCGGGCAGCACGAGCACGCTGCCGAAGCCTCCCGAGGGGTAGATCCCGAGGCTCACCCTGGTCACGTCCTCCCGGGACAGCCAGCGAGCCACGGTACGGGCTTCGAGGTCGGCCTGAGCCGCTCCCTGGAGGACCTGGAAGCCCCAGAAACCGAGGGCGGCCAGGACGACGAGCGACGCAGCAAGACCCCAGGCGATCCTCTGCCCCAGATGCGACTTCTGGCGGCGCACGCGGTCCACTATTCCGTTCCAGGCACCAGCCGGCGCCGCTACCGGCGGAAGGCCCTCCACCAGCTCGACGAATCCCTCGCGCACGTCGCGTATCTCCGCTCGGCAGGCGGGACAGGTCCGCAGGTGCTCCTCGAGTCGGACCGCGTCGGCATCCGGCAACGCTCCTCGGGCGTAGTCGGTGAGGAGTTCCCGAGGCCGGCTCACCGGACCACCCCAGCTGTCACGAGGATCCTCACGACTCCCCCATGATGCCGCGCAACTTCAGGAGCGCGCGTCGGATCCTGCTCTTGAGCGTGCCCAACGGCAGGCCTGTACGTTCGGCGAGCTCGCTGTGACTGAAGCCGTCGAAGAAGGTCGCTTCCAGGAGCCTCACCTCATCGCTCTCGAGGCGTGAGAGCGCCCCGTTGAGCGCGACGGCGGCCGCGCCGTCGGATGGTTGCGTCACCGCCTCCCGCTCCTCGATCGGTTGCGTCACCGGCCGGCTCTTGCGGCTGCGTAACTTCATCCGCGCCTGATTGCGGGCGATGGTGTAGGCGTAGGCGCGTACCGAACCGAGCGACGGGTCGAAGCGGCGAGCGCTGCGGTAGAGATTGACGAAGCTGTCCTGCAAAACCTCTTCGGCGTCCTCCCGGTTCCCCACCATGTGGAGCGCCAGGGAGAAGACGTTGCCGCTCAGCCGCTCGTAGAGACGACCAAGAGCGCTCTCGTCCCCCTCGGCGAGGCGGAGCATCAGCTCGGACTCGGTGTCCATCTAGCTAGATTCCAGCACATCCGAGCGTCCGGCGTCGCGCTCTCCCCTACACGGAAGTAGACTGTGAGCGCATGGCGGATATCCGCGACGCTCACCCCCCTGCCACCGCTGAACAGCCTTTAGCGCCCGAAGTCAGGCGCACGATGCGAGCCTCATTCGTCGAGGGCTCGGTCATGCAGGTCTTCCTCAACTGGACGTCGGGAAGCGTGCTCATCGGCTACATGCTGCACCTCGGCGCATCCCCTACGCACCTGGGCCTCGTGGCTAGCGTCCCGCTGCTCGCGCAGGCGATGGCCCCCCTCGCCGCCTGGCTGGCGGCCGTGCTGGGGCGCCGCAGGCTGCTGGTCGTGCTCAACGCCATCTTCGCCCGCGGCCTCTGGATACTCGCCGCCGTGCTCCCCGCGTTAGGGCTCCCCGCCGGCGCCGAACCCACCTTCATGGTCCTGCTCGTGCTCGTGTCGAGCGTCTTCCAGGCGGCCAACAGCACGCTCTGGGCCTCCTGGATGAGCGATGTGGTGCCTGACAACGTCAGGGGGCGCTTCTTCGGGGCTCGTACGGGCGTAGTGGGTGTCGTGGGCATGCTCGCCAACCTTGGCGCCGGCTGGTTCCTCGACCACGCCGCCGCGCCCATCGGCTTCCAGGTAGTGCTGGCCGTCGGAGTCGTGTGCTCCTTCCTTAGCGTGGGGCTCTACCTCATCCACTTCGACCCGCCCTCCGTCAGAGAGCGCGTGAGCCTTCTCGCGGTCGTGAGGACACCCCTGAGGGACGAGAACTTCCGCCGCTTCCTCTCGTTCGCGGTCTACTGGCAGTTCGCGGTCTTCCTCTCTGCCCCTTTCGTCTTCCCCTACTACCTCGACGAACTGCAGCTGACCTTCACGCAGATAGCGATCTGGAGCGCCATAGCGGCCTCCACCGCCTTGGGTACGACCATCGTCTGGGGCCGGATAGCCGACCAGGTAGGGAACAAGTCGGTGCTGGCCATAGGCACCTTCATCGCCGGCACCGCCCTCCAGGTCTGCTGGATCCTGGCCGGCGTCACCGGGCGCACCTACTTCATCTGGATCAGCGCGGTGTTCGACGCGATCGCATGGGGCGCCATCGGACCCGCGATCTTCAATCTCGCGATCACCAGCGCCCCGAGGGGTCAGCGCACCAGCTACTTCGCCATGTACGCGCTCTGCAGCGGTGGGGCCGGATTCGTCGGCGGCGTCCTTTCGGGGCCGCTGCTCCTCCTGATGCAACCCCTCGCCGGCGCCACCCTTTTCGACATCCCCCTCTCCCCCTACTACGGCCTCTTCGCCCTCTCGGGCCTGGCCCGCTCGCAGGCGTGGCGGTTGCTCAGACGGGTCCGGGAGAGCAACTCCTGGCGCACCCGCGACCTGCTCCGGCAGATGCGCCACGGTTGGCGGATGGCGGGATTCTTCTGGCGGGCATGAGGTAGCATCTGGGCAGAACCGGTGCACCCTCGCCGGCCGAAAAGAAGGACTCGAGTGTACGATCACCTGGACGTCATCGACATCCACACACACTTCCCGATCGAGAACACGATGGGGCTGGAGCGCTCAAGGGCCTCTCATCCCCTGCTGGCGAAGTACGCCAGCGAGCGGGGCGAGCGGATGCGGAGCGAGTGGGACACCGCCCCCGCCGAACCGCTGGCGAAGACCGACGACGAGGTGGACGCCGCGCTCGAGCGCTGGGCCGGCGAGGTGGACCGTTACGGACTACGGCTGGTCAACTTCGTGAGCGGCGGGGGAAACGACCGGCTGGCGGGTCTGGTGGAGAAGTATCCGAGCAGGTTCAGCGGGTTCGCTCACCACCCGTTGCGTCCCGGCGCCGCGGAAGAACTGAGGCGCGCCGTCGACGAACTGGGTCTGAGGGGCTACAAGCTGCTCGGTCCGGCGACCGAGTACCCGTTCGAGGATCCGCAGTTGCGCGGCGTATGGGAGTTCTGCGCTGAACGGTCACTGCCCGTGCTCATCCACTTCGGCTTCCTGGGCAGAGGCGGCGGGGTCGTGCAGCACCCTCGGATGAGCCCCCTCTCGCTCTTCGAAGTTGCCCGCGACTTCCCCGAGATCCCCTTCATCATCCCCCACTTCGGCGCCGGCTACTGGCAGGAACTCCTGGCCCTCTGCTGGAGCCTCCCGAACATCAACGTCGACACCTCCGGGTCCAACCAGTGGATCCGCTGGATGCCGTACGAGCTCACCCTCGAGGACCTCTTCGCCAAGGCGTACCAGACGATCGGACCGGAACGGGTGCTCTTCGGGAGCGACTCGAGCTACTTCCCGCGCGGCTTCTCGCAGCGTTACCTCCAGGATCAGTTGCGGGTCTGCTACCACCTCAACTTCCCCGAGGAGGAGGTCAGGTTGATCTTCGGCGGCAACGCCGCCAGGCTTCTGGGGCTGGACCCGTAGTGGACCGGGCAGCGCGAGCTGTAGGGGGCGAGAAGTGAGTGCCGGCGAGAGGTGGCACCAGGCGTACCGGGACAACGTCCTCATGCCCGACTACCGCTTCGCCACCCAGCACCTGGCGCACTACTTCCTGGACGCCATGACCGCCCACGCCCGCACCGTCGCAAGGCTCGACGTGTCGCTGGTCACCGATCACCGGGAGGAACTGGAACGGCTCGAAGCGGCGCTCCTCGAACTCCGCGAGTTCCCGCTGCCGCCCTACGCGCCGGAGGTGCCCGACCTCTACTTCGCGTTCAATCGCGCCCTGGAGGAGAGGCTTGGAGAGGCGCCGGTGTCGTTCCTGCGGATGGGGCTCTCCCGCAACGACCTCGACATGACCGTCTACAAGATGCGGACGCGTGAACTGCTCCTCACCATCATGGAGCACGTGCTGGCGCTTCGCCGCGCGGTCTTGCGGCAGGCCGAGTCGAACCTGGAGACCGTCTTCGTCGCCCAGACGCATCACCAACCGGGGCAGCCGTCGACTATCGGTCACTACCTGGGCGCCGTCGGGGAGGCGCTGGGCCGGGAGGCGCAGCGGCTGCGCCAGGCGTACGGCCGCCTCAACACCTGTCCGCTTGGTGCGGCAGCGCTGGCCGGCTCGAGCTTCACGCTCGACCGCGAGTACACCGCCGGCCTGCTCGGCTTCGACGGGGCGGTGCGAAGCACGTACGACGCCGTCGCTTCCAGCGACTGGCAGGTAGAGTTCGCCACCGCGCTGCAGAGCCTCTCGCTCACCCTTTCGCGCTTCGTCTGCGACCTGCTCGAGTGGGCGTCGTTCGGTATCTTCCTGCTCCCCGATTCGCTGGTGCAGGGCTCGTCGATAATGCCGCAGAAGCGCAACCCCGTCTCGCTCGAGCACGCCCGCACCCGCTTCTCGCGCACCCTGGGCAGCGCCCAGATGGTGCTCTACTCCAGCCACAACATCCCCTTCACCGACCTGAACGACTTCGGTCCCGACATCCAGGGTGCGCTGGTGACGATGTTCCTCCAGTGCGACGGCGGGATCGGCCTGCTGAGCGCCTGCGTGGCGGAGGGGGAGTTCGCGCGTGACCGGCTGGCGCGGCTCGTCGGGGAGACCGACACCACCGCCACGGAGCTGGCCGACGTGCTCACCCGCGACTTCGGTCTGAGCTTCCAGGAAGCCCACAGGATCACGGGCCGCCTGGTCGTCGAACTCCCCCGCAAGGGTCAGTCGCTGGCGAGCGCCTCCCCCGACGACCTCGTCGAAGCGGGCGGTCCCCGACTCGAACCGGCCCAGCTCGAGGCCGCCGTAGATCCGAAGACCTTCATCGCCCGTCGCTGCGGGCTGGGAGGGCCCGCCCCTCGAGCGGTCGCGCGATTGCTGAACTACACCGCCGAGGAGCTGGAAGAAAGCTCCGAATTCATCGAGAGCATACGTACCAGGCTGCGATCGGTCCGCCACGACCTGAGCAGCCGAAGGGAGCAGTAGAAGATGATCCAGTTCCTTCGTTCCCTACTCGCCACCGCAGCTCTGCTGGTGATGGCCGCTGCCTTCGCGCAGCCGGTCGAGATCGTCTACTGGCAGTACGACTACGCCACCCGCATCGACGCGATGGATCAGCTCATCGAGCGCTTCGAGGCCGAGAACCCCGATATCACAGTGCGTCAGGAGACCTTCCCCTACGACGCCTACCAGCAGCAGGTGGCCGCTTCTCTGCCCGCTGGACAGGGACCCGATGTGATCCAGCTCTTCTACGGCTGGCTCCCCACCTGGCAGCGCGCCGGTTACGTCGAACCGTTGCCCGAGCAGTACTTCGACACCGCGGAGCTCGACGAGGTGTTCGTTCCGATGGCCCAGGCCGGCAAGATAAACGGCCAGTACTACGGCCTCCCCACGGCGGTCCGTTCCCTGGCGCTCTTCTACAACGCCGACATGCTGCGGGAAGCCGGCTACGAAGAACCGCCGGCGACCTGGGATGAGTTCATCGAGATCGCCAAGGCGCTCACCGAGAAGCGCGGTCCGCGCTTCACCCGGGTGGGCTACGGCTTCGCTCCGACCGGTCAGGACCACCACCTGGTGCGTGAGGTACTGACCCGCCAGTTCGGCACTCCTCCCTACAATGAGGACCTGACCGAGGTGCTCTACGACAGTCCCGAGGGTCTGGCGGCCTTCGAGTTCTATACCTCCTGGGCGACCGAGCATGAGATCGGCGTGACCAGCTTCGTGCCGGGCACCGACGGCTACCGGAACGGCTTCATCCAGCTCGAGAACATCGCCATGATCATCGACGGATCGTTCGCCATCGGCTCGGTGGAGAACGGCGCCCAGTTCGACTGGCGGGTGGCCGAGCTGCCGGTCCTGGAAGAGGGCGGGGTGAAGGCTAATTTCGGCTCCTACTGGATGAACGGACTCACGCCGAATGCGTTCGAAGACGAGCGCACCCTGGAAGCTGCAGCCAAGTTCCTCGACTTCGTGACCCAGCCGGAGTCGATGGAGCTGTGGCTCGAGGTCGTGGGCGAGCTGCCGGCGCGCCAGGCGATGGTCGACGACAGCGAGCTGGCCAGCGATCCGGTCTACGGTCCGTTCATCCGCTCGCTCGCCTACGCGACCGCTACCCGCTTCGTCGACGAGACCGCCCAGCGTGACCTGATGGTGCGCGCCATGGACCGTGTAATCCTCGAAGGGGTCGATCCGGCCGTGGCCTGGGAAGAGGCCGCTCAGGCCGACCAGGCTCTCCTCGATCAGTTCAGCCGCTAGGGGGCCGGGACGAAGGTAGCGACTTGAGTACCGCACTGGACAGGGAGCGGCGGCGTCACCGCCGCTCCCGACTCTCCTTGGGACAACGGGAGTTAATCTGGGCCTACGTCTTCCTGGCGGTTCCGCTGGTGTTCTTCCTGGGCATCCGCATCTGGCCGGCGCTCCAGTCGTTCCAGCTTTCGCTCTTCACCTGGCACGTCGATCCGGCCCAGCGGGAGTACATCGGATTCGACTACTACCGGGAGCTGCTGAGCGAGTCGCGCTTCCACCGCGCACTGCTCAACACGCTCCTCTATACCGTCATCATCGTGCCGGTCCAACTGGCGCTGGGGCTGGCGATCGCACTGCTGCTGCAGTCGGTCGACCGCTTCCGCCCCTTCTTCCGCGCCGTCTACTTCTCCCCCTACATGACTCCGGCGGCGGCCGTCGCCTGGGTCTGGGGCTGGATGTACTCGGTGAACTTCGGCATCATCAATACCTTCCTCATCGAGTGGAGCATCTTCTGGGAGAACCTCGGCCTTCCCTGGCTGGCGATCCCTCCCCAGCCGTTCCTCACCGACCCTTCGCAGGCACTGCCATCGGTCGCGGCCGTCGTTATCTGGCAGCACCTGGGCTTCCAGGTCGTTATCTTCCTCGCGGGGCTGCAGGGTATCCCCCGCACCTTCTACGAAGCGGCACGCATCGACGGCGCCGGAGCGTGGGCCCTCTTCCGTCACATCACGCTGCCGCTGCTCAACCCGGTGATGGTGTTCTCGATCGTCATCTCCTCGATAGCCTCGCTGCAGCTCTTCGATCAGGTCGTGAACATCAACTTCACCAACCAGGGCGGTCCCCTCGACAGCACCCTGACGATCGCTCTCTATATGTACCAGGAGGCGTTCGGCCGCTTCCGCATGGGCTACGCGGCGGCCGTCACCGTCGTCCTCTTCCTGCTGATCCTGGTGGTCACCGTCGTGCAGCTGCGGCTCGCCTCGCGCAAGGTCGAGTACTGATGGCGGCTCCGACCCTCCGGTCGAGCCGCTCGGCAGCGGCGTCGGGGAGCCGGACGAGGACGCCCCGAGTGGGCACTATCCTCTCCTACGCCCTCCTGCTGCTGGGCAGCGTGATCATGTTCTTCCCGTTCCTCTGGATGATCCTGTCGTCGTTCAAGGAGCTGCGGGAGATCTTCCAGCTCACCCTCTTCCCGACGAGTTGGAGCCTCGACAACTACCGGGAGGTGCTCACCGGCACGGAATTCCCGCGCTGGTTCCTCAACAGCCTGATCGTCGCCGGCCTGACGACGCTCTCGGTCCTCTTCTTCTGTGCCCTGGTGGGCTATACCCTCACCCGCTTGCGTTTTCCCGGCCGTAACGCGATATTCCTCCTCATCCTCTCGACGCTGATGATCCCTACCGAGATGCTGGTAATCCCCTGGTTCGTGATGTCGTCGCAGTTCGGCTGGGTTAACAGCTACTGGGGGCTGCTCTTCCCGGGGCTGATACCGGCGTTCGGGGTGTTCCTCATGCGCCAGTTCTTCACCACGCTGCCGCGCGACCTGTTCGACGCCGGGCGGGTGGACGGGGTGAGCGAGTTCGGCCTCTTCTGGCGGATCGGCCTGCCGTTGGTGCGCCCGGGCCTCGCGGCCCTGGGGATCTTCACCTTCATCGGCAACTGGAACGCCTTCCTCTGGCCTCTGATCATCGCCCGTTCGCCCGATATGCGCACCGTCCCGGTGGGGATGGCGTTCTTCTCGAACGAGGCGGGTACTGCGTGGCACCTGATCATGGCCGCCTCCGCGCTGGCGATAGTCCCTATCCTGCTGGTGTTCTTCATCTTCCAGCGGCAGATCATCGAAGGCGTGGTGCTCACCGGCACCAAAGGGTAGGGTGCCGCCGCGGGATCGCGACGGGAGAGCCGAACGTCTTCCTGATGGGCCGAGAACGCTGACTCGGGCACCGACTAGCGAAGCTGCCTCAGCCGTTGCCGACCGTCATCGATCGGCCGGTTGGAAGAGCTCGACCACGTTCCCGGCCGGGTCTTCCACCAGGATCTGCTGACCGCCCGGACCTACGACGATCTCGTTCCGGAAGGTGACGCCGGCGGCGCGAAGGCGTTCCACCTCGGCAGCGATGTCGTGGACGGTCAGGTTGATGCGGTTCCACCCGCCAGGCTTCGGTACCGTCCCGTCCGGCATCGGTCGCCCGCCCGAACTGGCTGGACCGCTCAGCAGCAGGCGGAGATTACCGCGCACGACGTCGGCGAACGCGGGGGCGGCGCTCATCCTCAGTGTGAAACCCAGATGCCTGGTATAGAAGTCGACTGCCGCATCGACGTCGTCCACCATGTAGCGGACGTTCACGAGTCGCGAAAGGTCATCGGTCATCTCCCTCTCCTCTCCGTCACCGCGGTGACGATCAGATCACGAACCGCGCCTGCCCGGCGCCCGCTTCACTCCGTGCCATCGGAGACAGGGACGAGCCCCACTTCGGTGGCGAGGTGGGTCATCCTCACGTCGTGTTCTTCGGCCGGCAACCGCGGTACTACCAGCGCCGAGGTGGTGACGCCGATCCGCGGCGCGTCTTCAGCCAGGGTCGCCAGCAGCCGGTCGTAGTAGCCCATACCGAAGCCCAGCCTGTTACCCGACGTGTCGAAGGCGAGGCCGGGCACCAGGACGAGGTCTATCCGTTCGCCGGGAACCGGAGGAGCCAGTGGCGAGGGCTGGAGGAAGCCGAAGCGGTGACGCTCCAGGTCGCGCGGGTCGAGTCGGTGCAGGGTAAGGCCAGGGAGATCGCCTGCCGCCGGACTTTCGGCGGTCCGTGTCGTGTAGAAGGTCTTCTCGGGAGCGTCCAACAGAGGAGCCAGGTCCGGCTCGCCGCCGAAGGCAAGGTAGGTGAGGATGTGGCGAGCCTGCGCGAAGAGGGGGGACCGCAGGAGTCCCTCGGCTATGGCGCGTCCCGACGCCAGCGGGTCGACCGATGCACGCTGCGCCCTGGCCCAGCTGCGCCACTCCTCCTTGCGCGCCTGTGCTGGGGGGCGTTGTAGATCGGGCGCCGACCGGGTCACTCGTCCATGCTAAGGCACCGGCGCGAAGTCGCCCGCGCGCCGGTGCCGGTCAGGAACGAGGCTCAGTACAGGTCGTCGATGATCCCGGTCGGGCCCTCGTACTTCCGCTCCTTGAGCTGTTGCAGCATGCGGATGATGTCGTCCGGCGCGTTCTGTCCCTTGGCGTGCTCGATCACCTTCTCCTTGTCGGCGGGGTAATCCATGCCCCCGAGGAACTTCTGGACCTGGGTGGGGTTGGGCCTGTTCTGCTCGTTCGCCACGGTTCTCCTCCTATGACTCAAAGAGTTGTCCCGGGCGGTCGACCGGTCAGTAGCGGCGAACCTGTTCTGCCTCGCGCCTGAGCGAGGGGCGCCTTCCGATAATCTGAGGCATGGCCAAGACGCAGAGGACCGTCGTTCATCGGCTCGCAGGCAAGCGGTTCGTGGGGATCGACCCCGATGGTCTGAGGGTGATGATCGACGGCGAGGAAGAGGCACGCACCGGCATGCGGCCCATGCAGCTGGTGCTCAACGCCGTGGGTGCGTGCGCCGCCATCGACATCGTCGAGATGATCCGCAAGCGGCGCCTGGAACTCCGCTCCTACAGGATCGAGCTCGAAGGGGAGCGGGCCGACGGAACGCCCTCCTACTACACCCGCATCAGAGCCCGGCACATCTTCGACGCGCCCGGGCTAGAGCGGTCGATGGCCGAACGGTTCGTAGACCTGGGGATGAACAAGTACTGCTCGGTGGCCTCGTCGCTGAAGGCGCAGATGGAGTACGAGGTGGTGCTGGAGCACGAGGATGCGGAGGTAGGAGCGAAGTAGGCGAAGGCCCGAACGTGGTGTGGCCGCTGGTCCCATGGGGTACTCAGCGCCGAGGCTGTTGCCGAGAGGGGGGCAGATGAGCGACTACCGTTCACCCGGCCAGACACCGCTACCCGATCCGACAGAGATGCCCGAACCGCGGACACCGCCGCTCGACGATGCCGAGGACGAGGGGCCCGCTGGCGTCCCCGAGCGTCCCGAGCGGCCGGACGACGAGAACACGAAGCTGCCCGACGATCCGGGCCGGGGCCAGAAACGTCGCGAGCACGGGCGAGGCACTCCCAACGAGGACCAGCCCGGACGTCAGGACCGGAGCACGGAGCGGGGTGGGGACGAACAGGGCTGAGCAGTAGGCTGTCCCGGTCCATCGGGCGGCCCGGCTGCTGACCGAACGGTTCTGTTCAGGCCTCCAGCGGTCCTGGGACGGTGATCGTCGTCGCGAACGCCTCGCCAGCCTGCCCGGCCGCGAAACCGGTCTGCACCCCCATCAGGTAGCCGAGCTTGAGCATGAAGAGGATCGTTTCGGCGTCTCCCGCGGCGATCCTCCCCTGCACGTACTCCTCCGTGCCTTCAGGCAGATCCACCGACGCGATCTCCTCGCCGTGGTTCTGTCGCATCTCACGCAAGAACGCTTCGATCATCTCGTCGTTCATCGGTCGTTCCTCGTTTCGGTAGTGAGAGTTGCCGAGGACTCCTCGAGCTGCTCCTCCAGCCAGGCCACTATCGCCTCGGCACTGCCCAGGTTGGTGGCGAGCGGTACGTCGTGAACGTCGCAGATCCGCAGGAGCGCGGAGACGTCCGGCTCGTGGGGTTGCGACGTGAGCGGGTCGCGGAAGAAGATCACGGCCAGCACCCGCCCGTCGGCGATCCGCGCCCCCACCTGGAGGTCCCCTCCCTGGGGGCCGGACTGTAGTCGCTCGACCGGCAGCCGCGCCTTCTCGCTCAACACCTTCCCGGTAGTGCTGGTCGCGATCAGTGGGAATCGGCCGAGGATGTCGGCATGGTCCTTGGCGAAGATGGCGAGATCCAGCTTCTTCTTATCATGGGCGATGAGAGCAACTGACTTTGTCGACTCGACGGTCCCGGCCTCCATGGACTCAAGTCTTGCACGTTCGGCGAAGAGGTGCAGTTTCGGCCGCCTTAGCGGGCGGTTTTCTCCCTGCAGGGGGCGGTTCTACTCAGCTTGACACCTCTTCCGCCATGGGTATACACTTGCTTTTGCCGCTCGCAAGAGGGGCGTGTACGTTGACAGGTGGCGAGCCAAGTAATTGGCAACAAGGCATTGCGCGATTTCTCGTGCTGGACGCCTTCTGGTGTTCGGTGTGGGGTTGCGCAGGTCGAGTAGTTTCTCGTGTCGCATTGTTTTTTGACTGGTCCCTTTCTTTTCGGGGTTGGGGCTGGTTTTGTTTTGGTTAAGTTGTTAAGGGCGCATGGTGGATGCCTTGGCAGTCGAACCGATGAAGGACGTGGCTACCTGCGATAAGCCTCGGGGAGTTGGAAGCAAGCTGTGATCCGGGGGTGTCCGAATGGGGGAACCCACGCGTGTGAACCGCGCGTACCCTGCACTGAATTCATAGGTGTTGGGAGGGAACCCAGGGAATTGAAACATCTTAGTACCTGGAGGAAGAGAAAGAAACCTCGATTCCCGTAGTAGTGGCGAACGAACTGGGAGTAGCCTAAACCTGCACTCTTGTGGTGTGGGGGTTGTAGGGCCAACCGTTTGGGGCCTGTGCTCGTCTAGTCGAAAACACTTGGAATGGTGTTACCGGAGTGGGTGATAGTCCCGTAGGCGAAAGGCGAGTGTGGTCTTGGTTGGTTCCTGAGTAGCGCGAGCCACGTGGAATCTCGCGTGAATCTGCGGGGACCACCCCGTAAGGCTAAATATTCCGACTGACCGATAGTGTACCAGTACCGTGAGGGAAAGGTGAAAAGCACCCCGTGAGGGGAGTGAAATAGTTCCTGAAACCGTGCGCTTACAAGCAGTCACAGCCCCATGGGTCTTCGGGCCTGGGGTGGTGGCGTGCCTCTTGAAGCATGATCCTGCGACTTATTGGGTGCATCGAGTCTAAGCCGTGAGGTGGAGGCGTAGCGAAAGCGAGTCCTAACTGGGCGACTGAGGTGCGCTTAGTAGACCCGAAACCGGATGAGCTAGCCATGGCCAGGTTGAAGCTCCCGTAACAGGGAGTGGAGGACCGAACCCGTTGAGGTTTAAAACTCTTGGGATGAGCTGTGGTTAGGAGTGAAAAGCTAACCGAATCCGGAGATAGCTGGTTCTCCCCGAAATAGCTTTAGGGCTAGCCTCGGGGGTTTACCACTGGTTGTAAAGCACTGATTGGGCTAGGGGGCTTACCAGCTTACCAAACCCTGTCAAACTCTGAAGGCCAGTGGGTTATACCCCGGGAGTCAGTCTGTGGGAGCTAACTTTCATGGACGAGAGGGAAACAACCCAGACCGCCGGTTAAGGTCCTTAAGTGGTGACTGAGTGGTGAAGGATGTGAAGACGCACTGACAGCTAGGAGGTTGGCTTAGAAGCAGCCATTCCTTTAAAGAGTGCGTAATAGCTCACTAGTCGAGCGTCTTCGCGCCGAAGATGATCGGGGCTAAGTTACCCACCGAAACCGCGGCTTGGCACCCTATGGGTGTCAGGGGTAGGGGAGCGTTCCGTAGGCCGTTGAAGCCATACCGTAAGGAGTGGTGGAGGTATCGGAAGTGCGAATGCAGGAATGAGTAACGATAAGAAGGGTGAGAATCCCTTCCGCCGAAAGCCTAAGGGTTCCTG
>DASVCN010000022.1 GCA_036381595.1 Trueperaceae bacterium
CTCGTTGCCCCACGCCTCCCGGATGAAGCTGGCGACCTGGGCCATCTCGGCGGTCGAGAGCACGCCGTGGAAGGAGGGCATGCCGCCGCCTCCCATCACGATGCGGGAGACGGTGTAGGGCAGGTCGGCCAGGGAGACGTTCCCGTCGAGTCGTGGGCCCACGGCACCGAACCCGCGGCCGCCGTGACATGCGGCGCAGTACTCCTCGTAGATTTCGTCTCCGGAGTCGATACTGTCGGGCGGCGCCGTCTGAGGCGTGGCTTCGCCGGTTCCGACCGACAGCACCTGGGAGACCTCGACCGGGCCGAACGAGTTACCCCAACTCGTTCGTTCGAAGGTCGCGATGGCGGCGATCTGTTCGGGGGCGAGCCGGTCGGCGAACGCCGGCATGACGCTCGTCCCGTGCAAGATCCGCTCCAGCACGAAATCAACGTTCTGCAGGGTCGAGTTGCCTGCCAGGGGCGGCCCCACCCCGCCACCGCCCTGCGGTCCGTGGCACATGGCGCAGGAGCGGCGGTAGAGGATGCCGGCAGGGTGGGTGGCCGCCTGTCCCGAGAAAGCCGAGGTCACCTGAACGCTGACCGCGGCACCGTTCTCCTCGGCGACGGCGGCCCGTAGGTTGAGCCTCAGCGTCGTCTCGTGCAGCGGCACTACCTCGGCCTCCGTAACGAGCGGCCCGTAGGTATCGCCGGTGGCGGTGACCGTGTAGATGCCGGGAAGCAGGCCATCGAGAGTGACGGGCCCGCTGCGCGCTGCGCTGCTCGATGCGAAGCGAACGAACCTGTCGGGTCCCACGATCGATAGACGGGCGCTGCCGGGGAAGACCGAGACCCTGAGCCTTCCGGGCACGGAGGCGCTGCTCGTCAACGAGGCGACCAGGTCGACGCCGATCGGTTCGAGTCCGCCCCCGAACTCCTCGCGGACGTAACCGGCGACGCTGGCGATCTGCTCCACTTCGAGCAGCCCCTCGAACGCCGGCATGCCCCCCTGTCCATGGAGTATCTTGCCGGCCACGTATTGGGCGTCACCCAGATTCTCGTTCCGCAGCAGCGGCGGACCGAAGCCTCCGCCTCCATCCTCCCCGTGACAGCGAGCGCATATCTGCCGGTACAGTTCCGCGCCTTCGGTGGCGTCCGCCCACCACTGGGCGACCAGCAGGCCGGTCGGTTCCGAAGCCTCGGCCCCTGCCTCCTGGATGGCGGCAGCGGGATCGTCGCTCGGCTCACCGGTGAAGTCGTTGCCCCAGGCGCTTCTCACGTAGTTCGCCACGGCCGCGATCTCGGCTTGCGTCAATTCGTCATGGAAGGCCGGCATGCCGTCCCGGCCCTGCAGGATGATGGCGGTTACGTAGTCGGAACGCGCGAGGTTCAGGTTGCCGTCGAGGGGCGGACCGATGCGGCCTCCGCCCTCCTGCCCGTGACAGATCGAGCACGAACGCTCGAAGACCTGTCGCCCCAGCCGTTGGGCTGGCCGTTCGCCGGCCCCCTGCGCCCGGACCCGCAGTCCGCTGTTGGTGGCTACGACCGTCAGCAGGAGCGCCAGCAGCAGGAGGAGCGCGCCGCCCCGTCTCATCGGGTCGGGCACAGGGCTAGCTCGGCTAGAGTCATCACCCGACGATAAGTTCGGCCCAGCCTCCGTTTCGATAGTCGCTGGCACGTTTCCGCCCCGGCGCGACCGGACCTGCGAGCGGCGCCTCGGGACAAGAGCTGAACGACAGAGGGTCCGGTACCCGTTGTGGGAAGGGCTGATTGTGCATCACGGCAACTTCGCTCCGACCGCGCTGCCGCACGATTGGTCTTGCGGCGGCAGGGAAGGAGGATGAAGATGAGAAGGAGTCTATCGCTCCTGCTGATCGGAACGCTCGCCTTGCTCGTCTCGGCCTGCAGCCCCGGGGTCACTCCCGGTGCAGTGGAGCCGAACGCCATCTCCTACGCGCTCGATCCGGTGGCCGCGTCGGGCGTCGACGGGATAGTGACGTTCGAGAAGATGTCCGACACCGAGACGCTGGTGACGATCGAGGTGGAGGGCCTCGACCCCGGGCAGACCTACCCTGCCCACATCCATACCGGCAACTATCCCGACGGTCCCGTATACATCCCGCTCACGCCTGTCTCGGGTGATACCGGCACAAGCGTGACGATGGTGACGACCGATCCGAACGGAGTGGCTGTCGACTACGAGTTCCTCGTGAACTACGACGGCTTCGTGAACGTCCATGCTCCAGCCGGCTCGCCGATCCTGGCTACCGGCGAAACCGGAGCCGGTGGCAACGACGTGCAGGTGGACCTGTAGTCTACTGCGCGCGGTAGTGCCGTTGAAATGACTCCGCAGGGGCGCCGGCACAATGTCGGCGCCCCTCATCTACTCCTGGCTGCCGTCCAGGGTCAGAAGATTGCGGTAGAGGTCGGGCCGCCGGTCTCGGAAGAAGCCGAAACCTGCCCGGAAGCGCCTCGCCCAGCCGAAGTCGAGGTCGGCGAGGAGGAAGCCTTCGCCCTCCTTCTCTGCCTCCACCAACTTCTCCCCGCGGGGATCGCAGATGAACGAGGAGCCGTAGAAGGTCGCGTCACCCTCGCTGCCCACACGGTTCGAAGTCCCCAGGTAGCAGCAGTTCGCCACCGCATGACCGATCATCACCCGCTGCCACATGTCGCGGGTATCGAGGCCCCCCGCGTCCACCGGCTCGCTGCCGATCGCGGTGGGATAGAGGAGCAGATCGGCCCCTTGGAGGGCCATTATCCGCGCCGCCTCGGGGAACCACTGGTCCCAGCAGATACCCACGCCTATCCGGCCCACCGAGGTGCGCCAGGTCCTGAAGCCGCTGTCGCCCGGGTTGAAGTAGTACTTCTCCTCGTAACCGGGCCCGTCGGGGATGTGGCTCTTGCGGTAGACCCCCAACCTCGATCCGTCGGCATCGAACATCATCAGGCTGTTGTAGTAGGCCTGGTTGGCGCTCTCGAAGAAGGAGACGGGGAGCACCACCCGCAGTTCGCGGGCGAGGGCGCCGAAGCGTTCGAGGAACGGGTGCTCGTCCACCGGGTGGGCCAGCTCGAACATCTCCTCGCGCTCGAGCTGCGGGAAGTAGAGGTTCTCGAAGAGCTCCTGGAGGAGCACGATCTGCGCTCCCCCGGCGGCCGCCCGGCGCACGAGGTCCTCGGCCTTCTCGAGGTTCTCCTCGAGCACCTCGGAGCACGACATCTGCGTTATCGCCAGTCGCACCGCGCCATCGGCGCCACTGTCGGGCTTGCCGACTCCGGGCACCTCAGCCACGGGCTACCTCACCGGCCGGCTGCTGCTGGGTGATGCAGTGGAAGGCGCCGCCCCCGGTGATGAGTCCCTGGGCGTCGAGGCCGATGACCTCCCGTCCCGGGAAGTGCCGGCGGATGATCTCTAGCGCCCGCTCGTCGTTCTCGTCCCCGTAAGTGGGAACGGCCACGAAGCCGTTGCCGACGTAGAAGTTGGCGTAGGTCAGCGGCAACCTCTTGCCTTCCAGTACCGGCTTCTTGCGTGGCAACGGCAACTCCACGACCTCCAGCGGCTTGCCCTGATGATCCCGCATGTTCTCGAGCAGCTGTCGGTTGTGCCGCAGCGTCCCGTAGTTCGGGTCGGACTCGTCCTCCTCGACGGCGCACAGCACCGTGTGGTCGTCGCTGAATCGGATGATCGTATCGATGTGCCCGTCGGTATGGTCGTCCTTCAAGCCGCCCTCGAGCCAGCAGACGTGCATCACTCCGAGTTGCTCGTGCAACACCCTCTCATACTCGTCCTGGGTCATCTCGGGATTGCGGTGCTGGGAGAGGAGGCAGGAGCGGGTGGTGAGGCAGACCCCCTGGCCGTTGAGCTCGAGCGCGCCCCCCTCCAGGACGATCGGTACCTCGAAACGCTTCATCCCGAGCTCCTTCGCCACCGCGACGGGTGCCGCGTCATCGGCATCCCACGGCTCGTACTTCTCGCCCCAGGCGTTGAAGACCCAGTCGACCATGGCGACCTCGCCCTCCCTGTTTCGCACGAAGAGAGGACCGTTGTCGCGGAACCAGGCGTCGTTGAGCGGCAGACGGTTGAAGCGCAGCCGCGCGAGGTCGGCCCCGGCCGCTTCGAGTCTGCGCCGGGCGTCATCCTCGCTCTCCCGGTCGCGGACGTTCAGCCACACCGGCTCGAAGCGCAGGATGGTGGCGACCAGCCCGGCCACGTTCTCCCGAACCGGCTCCAGGTACCCCTCCCAGAGGGCGTCGTCGAACGGCCACGAGACCCAGGTGGCCTCGTGCTCCTCCCACTCCGGGGGCATACGGTAGCCGAGTTCGAAGGGGCTCTTCGGGGAATGTCGGTTCATCGATCGGCAACTCCTCGTGAGGCCTCGGATGGAGGCCCGGACAGGTCGACGCGTTACGAACGGGCCAGGGGAAATATGCTACATTACCCGCGTTTTTTCTGTTGTCCCAGGCAGCAGTTCCGGAGGAGATCCGTTGGCAACCAAGGCACCTCTCGCCCCCTTCCGCCGTTCAGAACTGGAAGACCTCTACCACCTCTCCAACTGGGGCAGCAGCTACTTCGAAGCCGCTGAGGACGGCAACCTCCAGGTGGTCATCGGCGGCGAGAGCGTTTCGCTTCCGGGCATCGTCGAAAGCCTGCGTAGCGAGGGCCACGCCCTGCCGGTGGTCCTCCGCTTCCCGCAGATAATCGAGGACCGTATCGAACGGATCAACGGCGTCTTCGCCCGGGCGATCAGTGAATCAGGGTACCGGGGAAGGTACCAGGGCGTCTTCCCCATCAAGGTGAACCAGCGGCGGGTGGTGGTCGAGACGGTGGCCGAGTACGGCACCCGTTTCGGCACCGGCCTCGAGGCCGGCTCCAAGGCGGAACTCGCGCTCATCCTGGTCCAGGACATCCACGAGGATGCCCTCATCCAGTGCAACGGCTTCAAGGACGATGACTTCGTGCGGCTCGCACTGTGGGGCCGGAAGCTGGGAAAGAACGTCATCATCACCCTCGAGAAGCATGGCGAGCTCGAGCGGGTGCTGCGGATCAGCCGTGAGATGGGGGTGCGCCCGGCGATCGGGGCCCGCTTCAAGCTCCACGCCAAGGGGGCCGGTCAGTGGGAGGCGTCGGGCGGTGACGACGCCAAGTTCGGCCTCACCGCCGCGGAGCTCATCGACGTGGCCAACCGGCTCAAGGCCGAGGGGCTCGGCGACGCCCTGGTCATGCTCCACTGTCACGTGGGCTCGCAGCTCACCGATATCCGGCGGATCAGAGTCGCGGTTCGTGAGGCGGCTCAGGCCTACGTCGACCTGCAGAAGCTGGGCACCGGCGTGAGCTACCTGAACGTGGGCGGCGGTCTGGCGGTCGACTACGACGGCTCCAAGACCAGCTACTACGTGAGCGGGAACTACGGCCTCCAGGAGTACGCCGACACCGTCGTCTACGCGATACTGGAGACGTGCGACGAGGTGGAGGCGCCCCACCCGACGATCGTGAGCGAGTCGGGGCGGGCTCTCACCGCTCACCATGCGGTACTGGTGATCCCCGTGATCGACGCCATCGGGCCCACGCTCAACTCGGTCGAACTGCCCCCTCTCGAGGGCGAGGTCCACTCGCTCGTCCGCGACATGCGGGAGATCCTCGAGGACGTGACCGTCAAGACATACCGCGAGGCGTACAACGAGGCCGTTTCCAACAAGGAGACGATGCACAACCTGTTCGACCTCGGCTACCTGACGCTACTCGAGCGCGCCCACATCGAGAACCTCTACTACCGGATCCTCAAGCGGGTTTCGAAGGTCATCGAGTCCCTCGACTACGTGCCCGAGGAGTTCGAGACGCTGCCGCGGGTGCTGGCCGACCAGTACGTCTGCAACTTCAGCCTCTTCCAGAGCCTGCCCGACACCTGGGCGATCCAGGCGATGTTCCCGATAATGCCGATCCACCGGCTCAACGAACGGCCCGAACGCAACGCCACGCTGGTGGACATCACCTGCGACTCGGACGGCAAGATCGAGAAGTTCATCGACCTGCGAGACGTCAAGAACGTGCTGCCGGTGCATGCTCTCAGGCGCGGTGAACCGTACTACCTGGGTATCTTCCTCACCGGCGCCTATCAGGACGTCCTGGGCAACGCCCACAACCTGTTCGGGCGAGTGAACGAGGCTCATATCAGGATCGAGGCAGGCGAGTGGCGGCTCGAGCGGTTCGTCAGGGGCCAGAAGTCGCGGCGCGTGATCGAGAACATGGGGTACGAGGCGCCCGACCTCCACCGCTGGCTGCAGGAGACCATCGAGGAGGCGGAAGGCGGGAGCAGACTCACCGCCGCCGAGGCACAGAAGCTGACCGCCCTCTACGACGCGGAGCTCGTGGGCTATACCTACCTGGAAGAGGTGGGCTGAGAGAGGGCCGACACTACTTCCGCCTCCCCCAAACCCAGATCATGGCGCAACCGGTGCCGATGAGGACCAGCGGAACCAACCAACCGGGAGTGTCTCCGCCGGGATCGTTGGCGATCACCGTGACCAGGATCAGGACGATCGCCGGGATGAGGGCCCAGCCCTGCCCGCCCCGCTCCCGTGGCAGCAGGTAGAGGAGCGAGAACGTCCCGGCGAGCACCAGCAGGAAGAGCGGACCGGTATCCCAGCGCGGGAAGAGGGTGCCCAGGGTGGTCACGAGACAGGCGCCGGCCATCACCCCTGCCGGGATGAGGGCCCACCAGTTGCGGGAGTCGTTGAGGTAGACGAGGCCGAAGCCCATGGCGATGAAGCCGGTAGCTGCGGTGCCCGCCAGTTCTCCAGAGGTAGCAGTAGCCACGATCCCTATCGCGATGAATACGAGCAGCCGTTGCGGCAGGTTCAGGTAGCTGGGCCCCAGCGTCCAGACGGCCGCCCCGGCAGTGAAGAGGACCAGCACCCAGACGAAGGCGGGGAAGACGCCGAAGAAGCCGCTGTTGGCGAGGAAGGCGAGGCCGCCCAGGCCTAGCAGCAGCAGGCCCACGCGCCTTGCTCGGGCCGGGTTCACTGCTTGCCCCCGTTGGCCCCGGCGGGCATCGGGATGCTCGCGGTCACCCTGGTGCCGCCGCCCGGGCGGCTGTCTATCTCGAGCGTCCCACCCAACCGCTCCACCCGCTCCTGCATCGACCGGAGTCCCAGGTGACCCGGGAACTCCTGGCCGGGATCGAAACCCTGGCCGTCGTCGGCGACCTCGAGGACGAGTCGGTTCTCGTCCCAGGCGAGTCGCAACTCCACCCGCCTCGCCCTGGCGTGCTTGACGGTGTTGTGGAACGCCTCCTGGGCTACCCGATAGAGCACCTGCTTCGTGGCCAGCGGCAGTTTCGGTTCGCCCGCGATGCGGGTCTCCGTCTCGAGGTCGTGGCGCGCTTCCAGGGCGTCGAGTTGCTTGCTCAACGCGCCGCTAAGCCCCTCCTGCTCGAGCGACTCGGGCCGTAGCTCGAAGATCAGGGCGCGCATCTCGGCGATGCCGGCCTGGGCCAACCCTTCGACGTAGGAGAGGGCCGAGGCGGCGGCGACCGGGTCTCCCTCCAGCTGACGTTGGGCCGCGTTCGTGCCGAGCAGGATCCCGTATAGGGCCTGGGAGACCGAATCGTGCAGCTCACGCGCCAGGTGCTGGCGCTCCTCTAGCGCCGCCTGTTCATGCACTCGCTCGAGCAGCGCCTCCAGTTCGGCGGTTCGCTCGCGGACCCGCTGCTCCAGCAGGGCCAGCGTCTCGAGGTGCCTCTCCTCCGAGAGTCGCAGGGCTTCGTTCGAGTCGGTCAGTTCGCGGGTTCTCTCGGCCAGCCTAAGCGACATAGTGTTGAACGCCTCTGCCAGCATCCCCAGTTCGCTCTTGGAGGTCACCGGCAGGGTGACGCCCAGGTTGCCTTCGGCCAGCTCGCCGGTGCCCTTGACGAGCGACATTATCGGTTCGATGAGGAGGCTCCGCGAGAACACCGTTGCCGCCACCAGGGTGAAGAGGAACACCGCCACGAGGTTGATGACGGTTCCGCGGATGATGGCATTGAGCTCGTCGCGGGGCACCGCGTCGACGGCGGGAAGGCCCGAGCCTGCGAGGTTGAAACCGCGCACCAGAAGGATGGTGGCGGCCGCCGCGAGTACCGCCACCACGACGAGGATCAGCAGCGTAAGGCGGGTGGAGATGCGATCGAAGAAGGGAACCTGGTTCATGTCGTGTTCACGGCGCCTCAGTCGAGTCCCACCAGACCCTCCTTCAGGGCGAAGAGCGCTGCCTGGGTGCGGCTCTGCAGGCCCAGTTTGGAGAGGATGCTCGACACGTGGGTCTTCACCGTCACCTCTGAGACGCGCAGTTCCTTCGCGATCTCCTTGTTGGCGAAACCCCGAGCCACGAGGCGGAGGATCTCCGTTTCCCGGGCGGTGAGCGACTCGCGCATCTCGGGGGTGCGAACCTCCCGCACGAGGCGCTTCTTCGCCTTCGGGTCGAGGTGCACCTCGCCCCGGTGAGCGGCGCGGATGGCGGCGACGAGGACGTCGGGTCCGGTGTCCTTGAGCAGGTAGCCGGTAGCCCCCGCTTCGACCGCCTCGATAACCAGCTTGTCCTCGAGGACGCTGGTGAGTGCTACGACCTCGATGTCGGGCGTATCGCGCTTTATCGCGCGGATGGCCTCTACGCCGTTCATCACCGGCATGAGGAGGTCCATGAGGACGACATCCGGCTCCGTTTCGGCGATCCGGTCGAGCGCCTCGCGGCCGTCGGCGGCTTCCCCGACCACCAGTAGGTCCGGTTCGAGCGACAGCACCATCTTCAGTCCCTGGCGGACGACGGTGTGGTCGTCGACCAGCAGGAGCCGGATCTCGTTCGGGGTTCCCAGGGGGGCGTCTTCCACGTCCAGAGCGTACCTCGAGCCGTGCGTCGGCGGCCTCCGCCCAAAGGTGGAGGTGCGCCCGTTGCGGACGCGCGGTCTACCTCGTCACAGCCGGGGCAAGGCTCCCCGACTTTTGGATGATGTGGCGCCTCACCTTGCGCCCTTAGCCTTGCGGCGGAGGCAAGAGATGAACTCTGAAACGAGAAACGGAAAACTCAACCCCACCCTCGGGATAGTCCTGGTCGCGCTTGGGGGTCTCGCGCTGCTGTCGCAGATGGGCCTCTTCAGGGGCCTGGGGAGCGTGCTCGGGGCGCTGCTCTTCGGCGCCATAGGCTTCTACCTGATCCGCAATCAGTACCGTGGCCGGGGCGAAGTGTGGGCCCTGTGCGTAGGATTCGCACTCCTTGGCTTGGGCGCCGCCTCGATCGCCGGACCGATGGGCGGCACGGCCTTCCTGGGTCTGACAGGAGCAGGTTTCCTGGTCGCTTACCGCGACGACCGCGAACGCTGGTGGGCTGTCATCCCCGGCGGTGTGCTGCTCACCCTGGCGCTGGTAGCGGGGCTCGACAGCTTCGCCTCGCCGCTCGGCGGCGGCCCCATCTTCTTCCTGGGTCTCGCCGCGGTCTTCTGGTACCTCTACCGGCACCCGAATCAGGAGAAGCGTTGGGCCGTCTATCCAGCTGTCGCGCTGACCGTGCTCGCGCTCCTCACCCTCTCCTTCTCCGGCGGCTGGGTCCTGCCTGTCGCGCTGATCGTGGCCGGACTCTACTTCCTCAATCGGGAACAGGGCCGGCGCATCGACTGGCGGGAGACGGCCGAATCGGTCAACAGTCAGGTGGACAAGTGGCTGACCGCCGGCGAGCGAGCGGTCCGGGAAGTGGTCACCAAGCCGGGTGACCCGGAGCGGCCCGCAGCGAAGCCGGAAGCCGTTGCCGAGGATCCCGCTCCCCGAGACGCCGCCGAAGCCGCGGCAGCCCCCGAAGCCTCAGTGGGTGGAGCGGCACCGGCCGACCGTCCCGAGGAGAAGGCCTTCTGATCCCCCGGTAGCGCGCCCTTTTTTCTGGTCCCCGCACCCGGAGGGTGCAGGGACCTGTTCATGGAGGGCTTCCTGGTTCAGTGCTCCCCCCGAGGTGAGCTTCGACGGGCATCTCGGCGGTCCCTGGCGTCCTCCATCAGTGAGTGCACGAGGTAGAAGACGACGTAGCTCAGCGAGCCGTAGAGGAGCACGTCGCGAATGGGGCCGTCGGGAAGGAGCAGGGCGACGATGCAGGCCACGCCCCACAGCCCGCCCAGGACCAGGTGGAGCATCCGCCAGCGGGTGAGGCGGGTGATGTAGAGGAAGCGGATCGGTACCAGCACGGAAGAGGCCAGGAGGAGCAGCAGCCCGGTGTTCAGCGACGGGGGTGTATCCAGCATCCACAGGTAGAAGATGACTATGTTCCAGTACGAGGGGAAGCCCACGAAGAAACCCTTGCCGGCGATCTTGGCGTCCGTGCGGGAGAAGCCGAAGGCGCTGGCGAGCATGACGAGCGCAACCCAGAGGGTAGCCGGGGCAAGGAGCATGTCGGCGTGCAGCAGGAAGAGCGCCGGCAGGCCCACGTAGCTCAGGAAGTCGACGATGTTGTCCAGCAGCTCTCCCTGTATCCTCCGCGCGGTCTCGGCAACCCGGTAGCGACGTGCCATGGTGCCGTCGGTGGCGTCGATTATGACCGTCGCTGCCATCGCCAGGAGCGCGAGTTGGTAGCGTTCCTCGAGGATGGACTGCATCGCAACGGCGACGAAGAGGAGGGTGGATGCGGTATAGGCGTGAACCAGGTAGCCGCGCACCCCGTGCTGGTCGAGTGGGGCCATGGTGAAAGAGCGTACCAGGGGGACGCTACCAGGATTGGGGCGTTCGGCGCTGAGCCTGGCCGCCGGAGCTGCCTCGCTGCTGCTCCTCCGCGGCCTGCTCGAGCCGTACGTGCTGCGTGAAGAGCGAGAGATCGCGCGCGTTCCCAACCTCCCGCCTACCTGGCAAGGGCGGAAGCTGGTGTTGCTGAGCGACCTGCACGTGGGGATGGTCGGGGGAGCGACCAGCACCGTCAGACGAGCCGTGGAGCGGGCGGTGGAACTGCGCCCGGCGGCCGTGCTGATAGCCGGCGACTTCATCCACGACAGCGTAGGCTTCATCGACCAGGCGCTAGAGCTGCTCACTCCGCTGCGGGACGCTCAGATCCCGGTCTACGCCGTGCTGGGGAATCACGACTACGATCTGCCCACCAGGGATTCGGGCGTGGATCCAGGGCTGGCCGACCGCCTCGAACGAGCGCTTGAGGCCGGAGGGATCGAGGTGCTCCACAACGAGGCGGTGGAGCTCAAGGCGTCGGACGACAGCCTCTACCTGGTCGGGATCGGCTCGCACACGGCTCGGGACGACGAGCCCCGCGAGGCGCTCGAGTCACTTCCCGAGGGCGCCCCGAGGGTGGTGATGATGCATCACCCGGCCTCGTTCGACCGGCTGCCGGCGGGCTCCGCGCCCTTCGCGGTCGCCGGCCATACCCACGGCGGACAGGTCCGCCTGCCGCTTGCTCCGCTCCTCCACTACCTGACCTACAAGAAGGAGCTGAGCGTGCTCGTCTCGGGTTGGGTCAACAGCGACCGCATCAAGGGTTACGGCCGCGAGGGCAACAACCTCTACGTGACCCGCGGCATCGGTTGCAGTGTCCTTCCGCTGAGGCTGTTCTGCCTACCCGAGCTGACCGTTTTCACGCTCACGGGCTGCGACGGTGCCGTGCCGTGACAGCCGCTCTGTCTCCCGGAACGTTGACAGGTGCTCCGCCTTGTCCCATCCTGTTGGATAGCCAAAGGGGAGTACCGATGGCGGCTGGTCAGGTCGTAGGACTCCGAGCGGCGGCAGTGGATCTGTCGCCGACGACAGTCGTCGCGACCGAATTCGACTCGTTACGGTCCGGCGCATCCTGTTATCGAGGAGAGCCAAGATGGACAAGCGAGAGCTGCTCAAGAACCCCGTAGAACATATCGACATCAAGAAGGTGAACGTCGTCCCGTTGGTCGAGGCCATGGGGGAGACCGCCTTCCAGGCGCGGAACCTGGCGCGCGCGGCACGCATCGCCGACATGATGGTGCGCGACGAGGAGGCGGGGATCATCCTCACCCTGGCCGGCTCGCTCGTTTCGGCCGGCCAGAAGGGCATCATCCTCGACATGCTCCGTAACGACATGGTCGATGCCATCGTCTCGACCGGAGCCAACATCGTCGACCAGGACTTCTTCGAGGCCCTCGGTTTCCGCCACTGGCAGGGGAGCCCGGTTGCCGACGACAACGAGCTGCGCGAGCTGATGATCGACCGCATCTACGACACCTACATCGATGAAGAGGAGTTGCGGGTCTGCGATGACACCGTCAGGCAGATCGCCGACGGGCTCGAGCCCGGCACCTACAGCTCGCGCGAGTTCATCGTCGAGATGGGCCGCTACCTGGTCGAGCGCGACCTGGGCCAGGACAGCATCGTGCGGGTGGCATTCGAGAAGAACATCCCCATCTTCGTGCCAGCCTTCAGCGACTGTTCGGCCGGCTTCGGTCTCGTCTACCACCAGGTTCACAACCCTCGTCGACACGTTGCCATCGACTCGGTGAAGGACTTCCGCGAACTCACCGAGATCAAGGTCCATCAGGGCGTGACCGGTATCTTCATGCTGGGCGGTGGAGTGCCCAAGAACTTCGTTCAGGACATCGTCGTATCGGCCGAGTTCCTGGGTCACGAGGTGGAGATGCACCGCTACGCCGTGCAGTTGACGGTCGCCGACGAGAGAGACGGAGCGTTGTCGGGCTCGACGCTCAAGGAGGCCAACTCTTGGGGCAAGGTCGATCTCGCCTGGGAGCAGATGGTGTTCGGCGAGATCACCATCAACCTGCCGCTGGTGGCCGGCTACCTCTATCACAAGCGCGGCTGGGAAGGCCGGCGGCCCCGGGAGTACAACCGACTCTTCGAGAAGCGGGAGGGCGTCGCGCTCTGAGCCGGGTCAGCTTCTGAAGGCAGCGGAACGGGCGTTTCTCTCGTGGAAACGCCCGTTTTCGTCAGGTTTCGGCCCTGTTCGGTGGCGCCTCAGCGGCACCTCCCCGCATCCTCTTGACGAATAGCGCATACCGCAGTAAAATGCCTTTATCAGTCGCAACAGGGAACGCGCCGCGAGGCGCGGGTTTTTTTGGCCTAGAGGGAGCCTGGGGTCGTTCAACCGGAGCGGAAAGGAGCCAGCTCGCAGCGTGCGGAGCGGGAGTCCGATTCCGTGAGTGAGCGTTCGCGGCCGATCCGCTTCGACTAGAAGCCGTATCGTCCGCCCTCCTCACCCTTCTCGGTGTTCGGGAAGATCTCGCGCGCCCGGGCGAGTTCCTCTGCCCCCAGGTACCGCTCGGGCGGCAGGTGGACCAGGAGCAGTCTCGCGGCCGAGGCTTCGCGCGCCGCCCGGGCCGCCTGCTGGGCGCTCGAGTGTCCTGGCCCCTCGCCGGTCGCTTCGTGCACGAGTATGTGGGCCCCCTTCGCCAGATTCACGATCGCGGCTGAGTACGAGGTGTCGCACGAGTAGGCCACGACGCCTCCCGACTCCTCTTCGATCCGCAGCCCCACCACCGGAACGGCATGGTCGCCCGGCGCCGCGGTCACCCTCCAGCCGTCCCCTTCGAGGACGAGCGCTCCTGGCGTCGTCTCGACCGGGCGATAGCGGATCTCGGGGTAGTCGGGCCAGGCCGTCGTGTCGAAGCTGTCGTGGGCTCGGCGCGCCTGGTCGATCGCCGGCTCGATGCCGTAGACGTCCAGCGGTTCTCGCCGGCCGTAGAGCCAGATCTTCTCCATCAGCAGGGGGAAGCCGCTCACGTGGTCAGGATGTTCGTGAGTGACTATCAACCCCGTCACCTTGCCTGGATCGGCGCCGCATGCCGCCAGACGTTGCAGCGCGTCCCCTCCACAGTCGATGAGGAGGATGGAAGCAGAGTTCTCGACGGCGAGCATCGTCGTCGTGCGGTGCGGGTCGGAGACGGCCGCCCCGGTGCCCAGGAGATAGAGAGTGGCCAAGATGATCCTTCCTGAGAGGTTGAACGGATGGACTTCTGCCCGACCCTCAGATGATATCCGGGGCGCGAGCTGCACAGACTACGGCTGCCACAGGCTGTGCACGGTGTCAGTCGTCCCCGGCGATCCGCTCGCGGGAGCGTTCCCCCGTCTGCACTCGCCACAGTCCCGCGTAGAGGCCTTCGCGCCGAAGTAGCTCCTCGTGGCTGCCGCTCTCCACCAGCCGCCCCTCGTCGAGTACGTGGATGACGTCCGAGTGACGCACCGTCGACAGGCGGTGGGCTATGACGATCACGGTTCTGCCTACGGCCAATCGTTCCAGCGAACGCTGGATGGCGGCTTCCGTCTCGTTGTCCACCGCGCTCGTTGCCTCGTCGAGGATGAGGATCGGCGGGTCCTTGAGGAGCGCTCGGGCTATCGAGATCCGTTGCCTCTGGCCCCCCGAGAGCTTCTGGCCGCGCTCCCCGACGATCGTGTCGTACCCCAGTGGGAGCCGCTCGACGAACGCGTGGGCCTCGGCGACCCCCGCGGCCCGGACGATCTCCTCGAAGGAGGCATCGGGCCGGCCGTAGGCGATGTTGTCGCGGACCGTGCCGTGGAAGAGGAAGACATCCTGGCTCACCAGGCCCACGGCGTCTCGCAGGTCGAAGAGGTCGAGTTCCCGCAGGTCGTGACCGTCGAGGGTGACGCGCCCTTCTACCGGATCGTAGAAGCGCAGCAGCAGCTTTATGAGCGTCGACTTGCCTGCGCCCGTGGCGCCCACGATAGCGGCGGTGGAGCGGGCCGGGATCGCCAGGTCGAGGCGCCGAAGGACGCTCCCGGAGCCCGGGTAGGCGAAGCTCACCCCCTCGAACCGGTAGCCGCCCTCGACAGACTCACGAGGCAGGGGCACCCTTCCCGGGACCATGCTGCGCTGGGTGTCGAGCAGGCCGAGGATCCTCCGCGTCGAGGCCATCGCCCGCTGGTACAGGTCGAAGGTCTGGCCCAGCCGGGTGAGCGGCCACAGCAGGCGCTGGGTCATGAACACCATGGTCGAGTAGACGCCCACGTTGAGAGCTCCATCCACGGTGAGTGCCCCGCCGTAGACGAGCGTGGCCACGAACCCGGCCGCGATCGCCATGCGGATGAGCGGGACGAACGCGGCCGAGAAGCGGATCGCCAGCCGATTTCGCTCCCGGTACTCGTCGCTCGCCTGGCGGATCCGCTCGCTCTCGCGCTCCTCGGCGGTGAAGCTCTTGATCGTCTGCATCCCCGAGAT
Organism: Trueperaceae bacterium; assembly: GCA_036381595.1. Lineage (NCBI taxonomy): Bacteria > Thermotogati > Deinococcota > Deinococci > Trueperales > Trueperaceae > Trueperaceae bacterium. The sequence goes on from DASVCN010000022.1 coordinate 15,139, forward strand.
GTTGTTGCCCAGTTGCGAGTTGAGTATCCCCACCTGCTCGCGGACCCTGGCGTAACGGGGTTCCATGAGCCTCTGGAAGCGCAGCGCGCCCCACACGATGAGCGGGATGGGCAGGAAGGAGAGCCACGCCACCGAGGGCGCCGCGGTGAAGAAGAAGGCGCCTATCACGACCACCGTGGTAGCCAGCTGCAACAGGTCGTTCGCGCCGACGTCGAGGAAGCGCTCCAGCTGGTTCACGTCGTCGTTGAGGATGGCCATGAGGCCGCCCGTCGAGCGGTCCTCGAAGTAGGCGAGCTCCAACCCCTGCATCCGGTCGTACGCGGCCAGGCGCAGGTCGTGCTGCACCTGCTGCGCCAGGTTGCGCCACTGGAGCTCGGAGATGTAGTCGGTGAGGCTCTCGAGCGCCCAGATGAGCACCGTCGCGGCAGCGAGCAACCAGAGCTGCGACATCACCTGAACGACCCCGAGTCGCGCCAGGAACGAGTCGTTGCGGTTCACGACGATGTCGACCGCCACCCCGATGAGGAGCGGCGGCGCCAGGTCGAACAGCTTGTTCAGCACCGAGAAGGCGGTGGCGAGAAGGATGCGGGGCCGGTGAGCGCTCGCAAGCCTCCACAGCCTCCGCAGCGGGTGGTGCGACATGGCTAGAGGCTACCGCGGCCGGAGGCCTAGCGAGTAGTCGGTGACATCCGTTGCGACGCGCCGGTCCCGTGCCGACACACCCCGTTCAGCGTGACCGTCACTGGCCGACAGGGAGGCCCGGCGGGGGATACTTGCCGGGGGGTCCGTGAGCGATCTGGTGGACAGAGAGACTGCGCGCGCCGTCGCGCCATGGGTGCGGCGGCTCGCTCGTTACGGTTACGCCGCCAAGGGAGCCGTCTACATGGTGGTGGGAGGGCTCGCGTTGCAGGCGGCCGTGGGGGCGGGCGGAGCGACGACGGATACCGAAGGAGCCCTTCGCGCCATCATCGCTCAACCGATGGGCGTGATCCTCCTGATGATCGTGGGGGTGGGGTTGCTCAGCTACACGGCGTGGAGGTTCGTCCAGAGCATCTTCGACATCGAGGGGAAGGGCCGCGACTTCCACGGCCTTCTCAAGCGGTTCGGCTACATGGCGAGTGGCGTCGCCTACGCCTCCTTGGGACTCAGCGCGCTGCGCCAATCGGTGGGGATCGCGGCTTACGGCGGAAGGTCGCAGGAGGACTGGACCCGGCTGGTGCTGTCCCATCCGTTCGGCCGCTGGCTCGTCTTCGCCGCCGGTCTGGTCCTGGCGGCGCTGGCGATAAACGCCGCCGTGGTGGCGTTGACGCGGATGTACCGGCGCAAGCTGATGCGCGAGGAGATGAGCGATGCCGCCTGGCGATGGGCGGCTACCACGGCCGTCGTCGGGCTGCTGGCGCGCGGCCTCGTGTTCGCCATGGTCGCGCTGTTCTTCATCCAGGCGGCGTGGGAGAGGGATGCGACCGAGGCGGGCGGACTCGCCCAGGTCCTCGTCGCCATCGCCTCCCAGCCCCAGGGGCCGTGGCTGCTCGGGATCACTTCCGCCGGCCTCGTCGCCTACGGCGTGTACGTCGAGATCGAGGCGCGTTACCGGCGGATCCCGCTCGACGAACACAAACGGATGTTCGAGTAAGGTCCTGCTGAACGCGGTTTACCCGCCAACTGCGGCGGCTCTCATCGAACTGTAAGAGTTCTGTAAGCTGCCCGGGGCTACATTCCTCTGGAAACGCCCTGATTCCTGCATCCCCTTGACATCCCGCTGCGTTTTCCATTGCGAAGGGCGTTTCATATTTCCAACCGACCGGGCGGCACCTGCTTGCGGGTGCCGCCCGAATCATCGACCCAGCCAGATGGCTCCGGGCCCTTACTTGAGCGGGATACCCTGCTGCGGGAGTCGCTGCTCGGTGAAGCGGACGATCTGAGCCGAGATGAGGGTGAGGATCAGGTAGAGGCCGCCGACCATGGTGAGGGGTACGAAGTAGCGGAAGGTGCGGTCCCCGATGATCGTGGCGACGTTGAGCATCTCCAGGACCGTCACCGCCGAGAGGATGGCGGTGTCCTTGAGCATGGAGACCAGGTAGTTGCCCAGCGCCGGCACAACCCGCGGGATCGCCTGCGGGACGATGACGTCGCGGTAGAGGAGCCAGGTGGGCATGTTGAGGGCGATGGAGGCCTCGGTCTGGCCCCGGGGGATCGCCTCTATACCCGCCCGATATACCTCGGCCGTGTAACCGCAGTACTGCAGTCCCAGGGCTATGGCCCCGGTGAGGAAGGCCGGCAGGACGATGCCGAACTCGGGCAACACGTAGTAGAGGAAGAAGAGTTGCACCAGGAGCGGCGTATCGCGGACGAACTCGAGGAAGAAGGCGGTGGGCCAGGAGACGATCTTGAGCGGTACCATCCGCAGCAGCGCCAGCACCAGACCCAGCAGCAGGGCGATGACGAAGCCCAGGGCGGTGGCCTGAATGGTGATTATCAGACCGCGCAGCAGGATAGGGAGGATGGATATTGCGAACGCCCAGTCGGAGGAGAGGTTCCACTCGATCCCGAAGAGCATCAGGCCCTCGCCCTCCCTTGCGCCACACCCACGCGGTGGGCGATGACCCGCTCGAGCCAGCGCATGAAGGCGATGAACACGAGCGCCAGCACGAAGTAGATGATCAGTGTGAGGGTGTAGATGGGGACCGAATCGAGGGTGAGATTACGCAGGTTCTGGGCCCGGAAGGTGAGGTCGGTGAGGGTGATGAGCGAGACCAGGGCGGTGTCCTTGAGGTTCTGCACCACGAGGTTGCCGAAGGGTGGCATCATCTCGACAAGCGCCTGCGGAAGGACGACGTGCCAGAGCGTGTAGCGGCGCGAGAAGTTGAGAGCGACCGCCGCCTCGTACTGCCCTTTGCCAACCGAGCGGATGGCGCCGCGAACGACTTCGGCTCCGTACGCTCCGATGTTCAGCGAGAGGGCGAGGATGCCCGCCAGAACGGGGCTCAGGCTAACCCCCAGCAGGGGCAAGGCGAAAAATAACCAGAACATCTGCACGAGCAGCGATGTTCCTCGGAAGATTTCGACGTATGCGATCGAGATCCAGCGGATCAGGATGTTGTCCGATAGTTTGCCGATGCCGGCGGCGAACGAGAGAACACCGCCGAGAACGGTAGAGGCGAGGGCGAGCAGGATCGTTACCCGCGTTCCCGCCAGAAGTGGGGGGAGTAGGTCGAGGATGTGCGCCATGGGGCTCCTGGTCGTGTGAGGGGGTGGGCGTCCCCGCCGAGGGGACGCCCAGCGGACTCCTACTCCTCAGCCGCGCAGAGCTCTTCGGTACTGGCGTTGAGCGCTGCTTCGACATCGGTCTCGGTGAGGCCGTGCGACATCACGATCTCGCGCCACTCGTCGGTCTCCTGGAACTCGGCGAGCGCCTCGTCGAAGGCCTCGCGGAACTCGTCGGAGTCGGCGTTGAAGGTGAAGGCGCCGTATGAGCGCACCGGTTCGCCTTCGATGACGGGATCCTCGAACGGCTGAGCCGCTTCGACCCCTTCAGAGTTCATCGCCAGGCGGCTAACGGTGAGGCCGGTTGCTGCGTAGGCATCGATGCGGCCGGTCTGGACCGACGACAGGGCATCGGTGTTCGACTGGATCGAGACGATCTGGTCCATGCCCAGTCCGTATGCCTGGGCGAACTCGAGCTGGTCGGCACCCGAGACGAGGCCGAGCTTGAGGTCAGGATTCTCGACGAAGTCCTCGTAGCCGTGGATGTCCTTCGGGTTGCCCTCCTGAACGAGGAGGCCTTCGCCGTAGCTGGAGTTGATTATCGAGAAGTCGACCTGTTGGCAGCGCTGGGGCAGAACCGCCTGGCTGGCGGCCACGAGGTCGAAGCGATCGGCGATGAGGCCGGGGATGAGCGAACCGAACTCGGTGACCGTCCATTCGATGTCGGTGATACCCATGTTCTCGAGGACCGCCTCGGCCACATCGGGCGCGATGCCGCGAGCTTCGCCGTTCTCGTCGATCCAGCCGTAAGGGATCTCGTTGGCGGTTGCGATGTTGATGCCGTTCTCGCGTAGGTCTTCGAGGTCGGCCTGGGCGAAGGCGAGGGAGCCGATGAGGGTGAGTGCCAGCGTCGACGCTGTCAGGTTGCGAACGAATCGGTTCATGCTTTGTTACCTCCAGGTGGAAGAGACGTGTACTGGTGGCGGGGCCAGCAGCGGTACGGGGGCGTCGGCGGAGAGTGTCGGGTGAACCCGACGGCGGATGGTGGCGGGAGTCCTGTGACCTGGATGTTCACAGCGGACGTCCCTTGCGGTTGTCCATTCTCGAAGCTCCCTTCCCAGGGGGCTGAGTTGGTCAGTGTTCCAGCACAGCCTTCAGGAACTCTTGTGTGCGCTGCTCGCGCGGTTCACTGAAGATCTGCGAGGGGGGCCCCTCCTCGGCGACGCGACCAGAGTCGAAGAACACGACCCGGTCGGAGACGTCGCGGGCGAAGCCCATCTCGTGGGTGACGATGAGCATCGTCATCTGGGTTTCCTTGGCCAGCCGGCGGAGGATTCCCAGCACCTCACCGACCAGTTCGGGATCCAGGGCCGAGGTGACCTCGTCGAACAGCATCACCTTCGGCTCCATCGCCAGCGCGCGAGCGATCGCGACCCTCTGCTTCTGGCCGCCCGAGAGCTGGGAGGGGAAGGAGTCGAACTTGTCTCCGAGCCCGACCATGTCGAGGAGCTCCTTGCCTCGCTCCTCGGCCTCGGCCCGTTTGACGCCCTTGACGTGGATGGGCGCTTCGGTGACGTTGCGCAACACGCTCATATTGGGGAAGAGGTTGAAGTGCTGGAAGACCATTCCGATCTTGCTGCGCACTTGCCGCAACTGCTTCTCGTCTGCGGGCACTGCCTTGCCCCCGACCTCGCGGTGCCAGAGGGGTTCGCCGTCCACGAAGATCTTGCCGCTGTCGGGCTTGACCAGCGTCATCAACACCCGGAGGATGGTGGTCTTGCCGGAGCCGCTGGGGCCGATGATGGCCACCTTCTCGTTCTCGGCCACCTCGAAGTCGAGATCGTTCAGCACGACCAGCTCTCCGTAGGTCTTGCGAACCTTCTCGAACCGGACCATCGGTTCGCCGGCGGATCCGCCACGGACTCGCGGCAGCGTGTCCGGGTCGGCTCTCGTCGAAACTTTCGGGGCGTCGCTGGTCATCGTACCTCCTGCGCTGAGCGGTGTGGTGTCAGTTCTTCGGTGGCACGGCCTGGCGGCCTCTGATCGAACCGAGCCGCTGCGGACGTGCCTGTTGCGTCATCTCCTCTTGGACGAGCGAGCGCTTCGATGCGCCGCGCCCGAGCCTTCGAACTCCCCGAACCGAATTCCGACGCGACCAGCTGTCGCAACCGTCATCGATCATGTCCCTTACGCAGAGGTCGTGCTTACAGGTTGAGACACTATTCGAGCCTGCCACGCCTAAAGGGCTAACCTGCAACATTCCTCTACCGATGCCTCTACCTTACGTGTCTCTCACGCAGCAATCAAGGCCACGGCCGCATAGGTTCGGTCCGGCGCATGTTAGAGGCGTTCAGGCGCAGCCCCTTCCTGAACCGGGCTCGGCCCTCCCGACGGTTGCCTTCGATGCCCGTTCCCGACCGGAGATGAGTCACCATGTGTGAAGCCCCGAGGGCCGGAACGCTCCTCCGCGGTGGGAAGGCAGAGTTGATAGAACCTCAGGAATTCCGCAACGCTCTAGGTCGCTTCCCTAGCGGAGTTACCGTGGTGACGGTGATGGACGGCGACGAGCCGCGCGGCATGACGGTGAGCTCGTTCATGTCGCTCTCGCTCGAGCCTCCGCTGGTGGCCATCGCCTTGGGGCACGGAAGCGCTCCGCAGACACTCCTCGGCCCGGGTCGCCACTTCGGTGTGTCGGTACTGCGGCGGGGCCAGGAGGCGGTAAGCGACCTGTTCGCGGGGAGGTCGGTGAGCATTGCCGACCCAGTGACGATCAGCGACGGCTTCCCGTTCATAAGAAATTCGATTTCCCGCCTGCTGTGCCGGGTCGTGGCCGCTCATGAGGCGGGAGATCACACCCTCTACGTCGGTGAGGTGGAGCGCCTGGCTTACGAAGAAGGCGAGCCGCTCATCTATCACCGCGGCAGCTACGTGGCGTTCGGCGAACTGGATCAAGCGGAGTAGCCGGGAGAAGAGCTAGTCCTCTCGGTCTCCCTGCTCGAGTGCCGAGGTCGGTGGAACCTGGACTGGTTCTAGGCGACGGTGGCGGCGATTCGCTGGTAAACAGGGTAAAGCTCTTGCCACCGCGACTTGGCGTCGCAGCGTTCCCGTCCCGACAGGTAGGCTGCGAGATCTTCGATGTGGATCTGGTCTCCTGCCCCATAGGCCGCGATCTGGTCCAGCGGCACACCTCGGTCCTCGATGACGAGAATGGTCTGCTGGCCGTGGGCGGCGAGTGTCACCTCCACCGCTCCATCCGGCTCGCCCGCGGACTTGGTCGCAATGAGCAGATGCCTCGGCGGCTCGCACACTTCCACGAGCCCGGCGCCTTCCCACCCACTGGCGAAATAGCGTGCACGGAACTCACCACCCTGGAACAGATCACCTTCTATCTCGCCGAGCCAGTGGGCGAGTCTTCGACGGTCTGTCAAGGCCGACCACAGGTCACCGATCTCGGTATCGAACCGGTCTTCGAGGCGCACGACGCCTATGCCCTCTGCTGCTCGCAGGGTACCGAGAGTAACTATGTTCCCAGGCCTGTTATCGGTCATCCGATGCTCCTTCTGCCTCGCTTGACGCGGGCTATCTCTTTGCGCCGGGTGTCCGGCCGCTGCTCACAGCGCGCGGCACCGGCCACGGCAGCTTCCATTTTGTGTCCTCTCGACTTTCGCGCGAGGATGATTCTCATCGCCCACTCGTCCAACTCATGGCCGGTCACGTCCATACTTCCTGTCGCTAGCCGGTCACGGGGGGATCATGGCGAAGGTATTCGGCATCGGGTTGACGGAAGGCGGCCACGTGACGTTGGGCGCCTGTATGCGGCAACTCGGCTACCGCCATGCGGACCACGACCCCGATCTCGTAAGGAAGGTTCTCGAAAAGGGCGATATATGCGCGCTCGATGAGGCTAGCGGCCGCTACGACAGCTACGCTGGGATGCCTTGGTCGGCGTACTACCGGCGCCTTGACCGCAACTTCCCGGATGCCCGTTTCGTGCTCGAGGTCAGCGACTCCTCCCACTCGTGGTTCGGCAGCCTCAGACGGTATGCAGTTCACGCGGCCGGGTCGGTGCGGGAGCACGTATACGGCTTCTCGAGCCCGGCAGAGAACGGTCGGCTCGAGTCAACCGACAGGCACGCCCGCCAGGTGCAGGAGTATTTCGCGGGGCGGCCCGAACGGCTGCTGGTCGTTTACTGGCCGGAGGAGCGCTCCTGGCACCGGCTCTGCGAATTCCTCGGCGAGCCGGTGCCGCAGCAGCCATTACCGTTCGAAAGGGAGCGGCGAGCGGCTCGCATTTCTGCCTACCTCCGCCGCCTGCGGAACTCTCTGCAATCTTACGCAGGGCGAGTCTTTCCTGGTGAGCCGTACTAGGAAAGCAGTTCCCTCAATCGCACCAGGTCGCGTTCGTGCCCCTTGTCGTCGTCTCCCAGCGGCGTTTCGACGACCATCGGCCGCCCCGCGAAGCGAGGATCGGAGAGCAGCCGGGCGAAAGCTTCCGCGCCTATCTGCCCCTCGCCGATGTTCTCGTGGCGGTCCTTGTTCGACCCCAAAGGGTGCTTCGAGTCGTTGAGATGCAGAGCCTCGATCCGTTCGAGTCCCACGGACTCCTCGATCGCTTCGACGGTCCGCTGGTAGCCCTCTTCGGTGCTCAGGTCGTAGCCGGCCGCGAACGCGTGGCAGGTGTCGAGGCAGACTCCTACCCGCTCCTTCTGCTCGACTCGCTCGATCACGCCCGCCAGCTCCTCGAATCGCCTGCCCATCGCGCTGCCCTGGCCGGCGGTGTTCTCGAGCAGGAGCCTGGTACCGACCTCGGGGAGCGCCGCGAGGACCACGTCGATCGAGCGGGCGATGCCCTCCACGCCGGCCTCCTCGCCGTCGCCCAGGTGCGCTCCCGGGTGCACGACCAGTCCATCGACACCGAGCCGCGCGCACCTCTCGAGCTCGTCTATCAGGCCGCGGCGCGACTTCTCGATCAGCTCGGGATTGTTTCCGCACAGGTTTATCAGGTAGGCGGCGTGGGCGATGACCGGCTGCGGAGCGGCCTCGCGCGCCTCCCGGAAGGCGGTGACCTGCTCCTCCTTGAGCTTCGACCCGGCCCAGCGGTTGGGACTCTTGACGAAGATCTGCAGCGACCTGCAGCCGATCTCCACGCCCCGTTCGAAGGCGGTATGGGGACCGCCGGCTACCGATACATGCGCTCCGAGGAGATCCATGGTTCGGAGTCTACCCCTCCGGTAGGCTCGAGGCTGCCTGGGCCGGCAGCCGATCGGAGCTAAGGGGACGCCGGCCGCCCCGCGAGGATTCCCGCCCGTTGGCCTGCGAACAGCGCCGTCCGTGTCCGCGGGTGATGGAGGTCTTCGCTCCGTTGGCGGGGAACGCCAGCCGCGCGCCGGACGGCCGGCACCGGTGGTAACCTCTGCTGTGCTTCGCGGCATGGTGCACAACCCTTCGGCAGACGAACTGCAAGATTTCCTCGACGAACACCTGAGGTCCGGGGAGTGTCTCGTGCAGGTCGTGGGCGAGTGCGAGGTCTACTACCAGGGCCGCGCGGCCAGCGTCGCGGATGCCGGTGACTACGTGGTGATGGCGAAGTGCGACGGCAGCCTGCAGGTCCATGGTCACCGGGGGGTCAAGCCCATCAACTGGCAACCGCAGAGCGACGACGTGAGGGTGGTCCGGGAGGACGGCTTCACCGTGCTCTACTCGGAGCGATTCACGCCGCCCGAGATGGTGCGGGTGGCGTTCCTGGAGCCGGTACTGGCCCAGGCCCTGGCGCTGCACGAGGCAGGCGGGTTCGTCCTGATGGGCTCGGAGTCGGAGATGCAGGAGGCTCTGGCGCGCCGTCCCGACCTGATCGAAGAGGGGCTCACCCTGCTCGACCGCGAACTGCCCACCGACGTCGGCGGCATCGACCTGTATGCCCGCGATGTCTGCGGGAACCTGGTGGTCGTCGAGCTGAAGAGGGGTAAGGCAGGCCAGGAGGCCGTACACCAGCTGGGACGATACGTTGAGCGCGTCCGCGGACTCACCGACACCACCGTTCGTGGGGTGCTGGCGGCGCCGGCTATCACCGCCCCGGCGCTCGAGCAGCTGCAGTCGAAGGGCCTGGAGTTCCGTGAGGTCACTGCGCTGCCGCTGGATGAGGAGCCCGAGCGGCAGCCCTCCCTGTTCGGTCCGGCTGGCTGATCGCGGCAGCGAGCGTGCTGCACGTATCGACTTGCTCACGCGGCGCTCACACACCTTCCTGCTAGACTTCCAGCGATGCCGCTGTTCCGCAAAGACCCGTTCGGCAAAGCCTGGGTGCTCATCTCCCCCGAGAGGGGGTTGCAGTCGTCGGACTTCGGTAGCGTGGAGCAGGCGGAGGAGATCTCACCCCTGTCCCCCGGCGCCGACCGCGGGCTGCGTGAGATACACGCCCTGCGCCCCAGCGCAGCCAGGGCCGGAGGACCGGACTGGCGGGTGCGGGTAGTCGAGCACCCGTCGCCGCTGGTACAGGACAGGCCAACGCGCTTCTCCGGTTCAGCCCCTTTCGAGCACGGTGCGAGCCGTGGGTTCCAGGAGATCATCGTCGAGCACCCCGATGCACGTCAGCGCCTGGAAACGATGCCGCGCGAGCACCTGGTCGACGTGCTCAGGGTTTACCGCGATCGCCTCGCTCTGCTGGCGGCCAAGGAGGGCATCAGCCACGTCCAACTGAGCCGCAGCGTTGGTAAGCCGGCTGGGGCCCTCTTCGAGCACGCCTACGCCCAGGTCCTTGCCGTGCCCGTCACCAACCGCTGGTTGGAGGAGGAGGTGAGCGCCTCGCGCTCCCACTTCGATTCGAGCGGTCGCTGCCTCTTCTGCGAGGTGCTCGAGCTGGAGCTGGAGCAGCGCGATCGGCTGATCACCTACAACAGCCACTTCGCCGCCATCTGCCCGTACGCCTCGAAGTTCCCGTTCGAAACGTGGATCATGCCCAGGCGCCATTCGGGTACGTTCACCGATGAACCGGGCAATCTCCTGCCGGCCTTGGCGGACATCCTGCAGGCGGTACTGAAGAGCATCAACGCGGCGCTCGACGACCCTCCATACAACCTCGTACTGCACACCCTCCCCGGCGACGACGAGGCCTTCCACTGGCATATCGAAGTGCTTCCCAAACTCACCTACCAGTCGGGTTTCGATTGGGGCAGCGGCTTCTACGTGAACCCGACGCCGCCGGAGGACGCTGCCCGTTTCCTACGCGAAGCGCTCGCCATCCAGGAGGTCTCGCAGTGAGGATCGCGCGGCTGGGTGGATGGTCGCGGTGAGCGTGCGGACCAGCGGCACGAGACGGCGCGACTCGGCCGCGGCGCCGCCGACCGCGAGCAGGAGCGCGGCGCCGGGTACTGCGAGCAGGGCCGCGGCGCCGGGTACCGCGAGCAGGAGCGCGGCGCCGGCCCGCGGCGCTCGCTGGCTGCTCCTCGTGCTCGTGGCCTTCGGAAGTATGCACCTGCTGTTCATGCTCGGAGTGGAGGGGATCCGCTACTTCCGGGCCCAGATGTCGATCGAGAGGCTCGAGCGCGAGGTGGCCGACCTGGAGTCCGAGGCCCGGGCGCTCCAGGCCGTGATCGAGCATGGCGACGATCAGAGGTACCGCGAGCAGCTCGCCCGCCGGCTGGGCTACATGTATCCGGATGAGGCGAGGATAGTCACCAGCGAACCCCGCTGACAGCCACCAGGAGGAGGAGGTCGTCGTTGACGGCGGAAAGCGCCGGCAGCACGTTATCCTGTCGGGCGAAAGGCGGACCTTGTGGCGGACGACACGCTTGCGTGGATGAACGAGCTCACGGCCGAGATGGAGGAGCGCCGCAAGCGCGTGGAGCGCGGCGGTGGGCCCGAGAAGGCCAGCAGGCAGCACGAGGCGGGCAAGATGACCGCTCGCGAGCGGTTGGAGGCGCTACTCGACGAGGGGACCTTCGTCGAGCTGGGCGTATTCGTGCGCCATCTGGGCGGTGAGATGATGCAGGGGGTGGACGCGCCTGGTGAAGGCGTGGTCACAGGTTACGGCGAGATCGACGGCCGTACGGTGTTCGTCTTCTCCCAGGACTTCACCGTGCTGGGCGGCTCGCTCGGCAAGATGCACGCCCAGAAGATCGCCAAGGTCATGGACCTGGCTGCTCACACCGGAGCACCGATAATCGGACTCAACGACTCGGCGGGCGCCCGGATCCACGAGGGGGTCGACTCCCTCTCGGGCTACGGCGAGGTCTTCTACCGCAACGCCATCTATTCCGGGGTAGTGCCGCAGATCTCGGCGATCCTCGGACCCTGCGCGGGTGGTGCCGTCTACAGCCCGGCACTCACCGACTTCGTGCTGATGGCGCGCGGTTCCTCCTATATGTTCATAACCGGACCTGAAGTCATCAAGCAGGTGACCAAGGAGGAGGTGACGTTCGAGGAGCTCGGCGGGGCAGACGTGCACAGCCGGAAGTCGGGCGTGGCTCACCTCGAGGGGGAGGACGACGCCGAGGTGCTGCAGATGGTAAGGCAGCTGCTCGCCTACCTGCCTCAGTCTGCCTGGGAGAAGCCGGCGCGGATAGAGAACGGCGACCCGATCGACCGGGAGACGCCGGAGTTGCTCGAGGTGGTGCACCCCGATCAGCGTCGGCCCTACCCGATGCACGACGTCATAGGCGCACTGGTGGACGACCACGAGTTCATGGAGGTCCAGCCCGAGTTCGCCAAGAACATCGTCGTGGGTTTCGCCCGCTTGGGCGGTGATTCGGTGGGGATAGTCGCGAACAACCCGCGACACCTCGCGGGCACGCTCACCATCGACGCCTCCGACAAGGCGGCGCGTTTCATCCGCACCTGCGACTGCTTCAACATCCCGATACTGACCTTCGTCGACGTAACCGGTTTCCTTCCCGGCGTGGCTCAGGAGCACGGGGGGATCATCAGGCATGGAGCCAAGATGCTCTACTCCTACGCCGAGGCGACCGTGCCCAAGATCACCCTCATCACCCGGAAGAGTTACGGTGGCGCCTACCTGGCGATGAACTCGCGCGACATGGGGGCAGACGTCGTGCTCGCCTGGCCCACCTCGGCCGTGGCGGTGATGGGCGCCGAAGGCGCCGCGAGCATCATCTACAGGCGGGAGATATCTTCGGCCGCCGACCCCGAGGCGGCGAGGGCCGAGCGGATCGCCGAGTACCGGAAGCGCTTCGACAACCCCTACTGGGCAGCGGGGCGAGGTTACATCGACGACGTGATCGATCCCAAGAGCACGCGGGTGCAGCTGGTGCGGCACCTGCGGATGCTGCAGGAGAAGAAGATCGAGCGGCCCTTCAAGAAGCACGGGAACATCCCGCTGTAGGTTCGTACCCGTTCTGAGCCCAAGGACTAGCTGTTCCCCCGGCCACCCCTGGATGGAGCGCGAACTCCGTCGTCGTAGCTGTCGTGCCGCCGCCACCATACGTAGGGGTCCCCCTGCGGCCATCCTCCCGGCGAGTCCTCCCACCGCTCCTGCCTTCCGTAGGGCACGAGGTCGAGCAGGCTGAAGGTCGTGCCTAGCTGCTCCACGCCCCGCGCGCCCGTCTGGTAGGTGTGGAAGACCCGCTCACCATCACGGATGAAGACGCTCAGGTGATGGTGCTCGCTGTCGCCGACCGTGGCGCTGAAATCGTAGTTGAAGTCGCTGCCGAAAGAGGAGTACCAGGGGAAGTCCCAGCCCATGCGTTCACGGTAGGCGGCAAGCTTCGCGAACGGTGCCCGCGAGACCAAGGCGAACGACACGTCACGGGCGTTCAGGTGGGCCGGATGCCCGACGCCGTCGACGAACCAGGAGCAGCCGTCGCAACCCTCATCCCAGTCGGGATGGAACATGAAGTGGTAGACGATCAGCTGGTTCCGGTCGTCGAACAGATCGATGAGCGTCGCCTCGCCGTCGCGCCCTTCGAAGCTGTACTCCTTCTCGACCGCGACCATCGGCAGGCGGCGCCGCTTGGCGGCGAGGGCGTCGTGCGCTCGCGTAAGCGCCTTCTCCTCGGCGCGGATCCGCTCGTGGGCCGTACGCCACTCTTCACGGCTGACGATGGGGGGCAGCGCCGCACCCGCCTGAGTCTGATCTTCGGCATCCATCCCGCTACCTGCCTTTCGCTCGAACCAGATGTTCCGAGTTCCGGAAAGTGTATATGCACCTACCATCCCGGGTCAAGGGGCGGATAGAGCGCACAGCGGATCGCCGGCTCACTCGCTTCGCCTGACATCTGCCGGGAGGACCGGTGTCCCCTCCTCTTCAGAACGGAGATTCCGAGGCCAAGATGTCGTGCTACCATTTCCCAAGTCGAAAATCACCGGATGAACTGGAGGCACGCATGCGTCAACTCCTGTATCTGGGAGCGGAACATGCGGCGGGGCGATGGTGGTGAGAGGCGCCTCGCCCGAGGTGAGCGTATCGCCATCGAGCTGATGTTCGAGTTTCGTAGGTTGAGGAGATGAACCTTCTCCAGGTCACTCCCCCTGCTCCGAACCTCTTCTACCGGCACCGGGACCCGCTCGATCTTCGGCTGGGTTCGGCCGTGGGTCGGTCGGAAGCAACCGGCCCTATCGTCATCGACGAGACCATCCGGGAGAGCCGCTCCTACCGGAGCGCCGATTTCGTCATCATCGGCTGTCCCCAGGACGAAGGCGTGCGCCGCAACGAGGGCAGAGCCGGCGCCGAGGGGGCCCCGGCAGAGATCCGCCGCTACCTGTACCGCCTGGCCCTCGGTCCCCTTGAAGGCCTCTGGAGCAGAAGGCGCGTGGTCCTCGGTCTCGGAGGCGCCGAAGAACTCGACCTCGCTCGGGCGCCCGTCCTTTTCGACCTGGGAGACACTCTCACCGACGGACCCCTGGAGGAGATCCATATGCGGCATCGGGCGATAGTAGAGCAGGCGTTGCGGGACGGCAAGACCGTCATCAGCCTGGGCGGAGGCAACGACCTCTCCTATCCCGATGCAGCGGCCGCCGCGGCGGTATTCCCGGGCCTTCTGGCGTTCAATGTGGATGCGCACCTCGACGTGCGCGACGAGGAGCCGAGGAACAGCGGGACGCCCTATCGACAGTTGCTGGACCAGGCCTTCATCGAGCCCGAGAACTTCGTCGAACTGGGCTATCAGCCGTTCGCCGTGGCGAAGGCGCACCTGGCCGCTCTGAAGTCCCGGGGCGTGAGCGCCTACAGCCTCGGAGAAGCGCGCTCTCGTGGGTTCGGAGAGGTAGTCCGAGAGCACCTCCGGAAGTCCGCCGATGCGGTGTTCTGGGGCATCGACATGGACGTGGTGAGCAGCGCGTTCGCTCCGGGGGTGAGCGCTCCCAATCCCGCGGGCCTCTACCCGGAAGAGCTTCTCGATCTGTCGAGACGAGCGGGCCTGGAGTCGCGATCGCGACTCTTCGAAGTTACCGAAGTGAACCCGCGCTTCGACCTCGATGGCCGTACCAGCCGACTCGCGGCGGTAGCGGTGTACGCCTTCCTGAGCGGGAGGGCGGAGTCGTCGTCGACGAAGGAGGAAACAGATGTGTGAGCCACAACCGAACGGCCTTGAGCCCACGGCAGAACCGAGGGTCTTGCGCTACGGAGACCGGAGGCGCGAGTGAGCGCGCCGGCGGTACGGCCGCCCCGCGGCAATCAGCGCAAGGCCAAGGGCTGGATCCAGGAGGCCGCCAAGCGGATGCTCATGAACAACCTCGACCCGGAGGTTGCCGAGAAGCCCGAGGAACTGATCGTCTACGGTGGACGCGGCAAGGCGGCGCGCACGTGGGAGGACTTCCATCGTATCGTGGAAACGCTCGATCGTCTTGAGAACGACGAAACGCTGCTGGTGCAGTCGGGAAGACCGGTAGGAGTATTCCGGACCTTCCCCGAGTCTCCGCGGGTGATCATCGCGAACAGCAATCTGGTGCCCAAATGGGCGTCGTGGGAGGAGTTCGACCGCCTCGACGAGCTGGGACTGATGATGTATGGCCAGATGACCGCAGGTTCGTGGATCTACATCGGTACCCAGGGGATCCTACAGGGCACGTTCGAGACGTTCGCGGCGGCCGCGCGCAAGCATTTCGACGGAAGCCTGAGAGGCACCATCACACTTACCGCGGGCCTGGGAGGGATGGGCGGAGCCCAGCCCCTCGCCGTCACCCTGAACGGGGGCGTCGTCATCGTGGTCGAGGTCGACAGAGAGCGGATCGAGCGACGCATCGGGACGCGCTATCTGGACGAGTGGACGGTCAGCCACGACGACGCGCTGGATCGCGCCGAGCGGGCCAGGCGCGAGGGCCGGGCACTGTCGATCGGGCTCCAGGGGAACGCCGCGGAAGTCTTGCCGGAACTCGTGCGCCGTGGCTTCACCCCCGACCTGGTCACGGACCAGACGAGCGCGCACGATCCGATGTACGGCTACGTGCCGCCACTGCGGGAAGACGAGGATCCATCGGAAGCGCGCAGGTCCGAACCCGAGGAGTACCGGCTCAGGGTGCTCGAGGCGATCGCGCGTCATTGCCGCGCGATCGTCGAGATGCAGAGCGCCGGGGCGGTCGCCTTCGACTACGGCAACAACCTCCGCGCCTTCGCCAAGGAGGGCGGTTTCGCCGACGCCTTCACCTATCCCGGCTTCGTCCCCGCCTTCATCCGCGACCAGTTCGCCGAGGGCAGAGGACCCTTCCGCTGGGTCGCCCTCTCAGGCGACCCGGAGGACATCCATGCCACCGACCGGGCCCTGCTCGAGCTCTTTCCCGAAGACGACGGGCTGCGGCGCTGGCTCACCGAGGGAACCAGCAAGTTCGCGTATCAGGGGCTGCCGGCTCGCATCTGCTGGCTCGGTTACAGGGAGCGCGACCGGGCGGGATTGCGCTTCAATGAGATGGTGGCGGCGGGCCAACTGAAGGCTCCGGTGGTGATAGGCCGCGACCACCTCGACGCCGGTTCGGTCGCCAGCCCCTACCGGGAGACCGAGGCGATGAAGGATACGAGCGACGCCGTCGCCGACTGGCCGCTGTTGAACTTCGCACTCAACGCTGTTTCCGGAGCCGGCTGGGTCAGCTTCCATCATGGCGGCGGAGTGGGCATGGGCTACAGCATGCACGCCGGCCAGGTCTCGGTCGCCGACGGCAGCACCGAAGCCGCCGAACGACTCGCCAGGGTGCTGGTCAACGATCCCGGCAGCGGGGTTATGCGGCATGCCGAGGCCGGCTACGAGAAGGCGCAGAGAGTCGCCCGTGAACGGGGCCTCGACCTGCCGAGCCAGGACCTCACTTCCGGCCGCGGATGATGCGGCGGCTTTTCCGGGGGATCAGCGAGCTCTACACCCCATTCACGAGAGTGGAGGACGCTGTCCTTGCGGTCGAGGATGGGACGGTGGCGTTCGTCGGGCCCGCCCGCGAACTTCCCGGAACCTTCTGGGACTGGCCGGCGACGGACATCGGTGGGCACGGCGTACTGCCCGGACTCGTCGACAGCCACACCCATCTCGTGTGGGCGGGCGACCGCCTGGCCGAGTACCACCTGCGGGCGCGCGGGGCCGCCTACGAGGAGATCCTCCAGGCGGGCGGTGGCATCTACAACACCGTACGAGCCACCACGACCGCTTCCGAAGAGGAGCTTCTAGGCCTCGCCCGGGAGCGGGCTCATACCTTCCTCCAGGGCGGCGTCACCGCCCTCGAGGTGAAGAGCGGTTACGGACTCGAGTTCGAGCAGGAGCTCAAGATGCTGCGCGTGGTGAACCGGCTCGCTGCCGAACTCCCGCAGCACGTCGTACCCACGCTCCTCGCCCATGTGATCCCGCGCGACCGCGACAGGAACGAGTACGTTGCCGCCTTCACCCGGGAACTCATACCCGAGGTGGCGAGGTCCGGCCTCGCCAGGGCCGTGGACGTCTTCTGCGACGCAGGCGCCTACACCCTCGACGAGACCCGGCTGATCTTCGAAGCCGCCCGGGCGCACGGTCTGGGCGTCAAGGCGCACGCCGAGCAGCTGACCCGAACCGGCGCAACCGCTCTCGTCGCCGAGTTCGAAGGCCTCTCGGCAGACCATCTCGAGCAGACCACCGAGGAGGATTGGCGGGCCCTGGCTGCCGCCGGCAGCGTAGCGACCCTCCTGCCCGGTGCGACCGTCTTGCTCAGGAAGCCGTTCCCTAGCGCGCGGGCGATGTGGGACGCCGGCGTCAAGGTGGCGGTGGCAACCGACCACAACCCAGGCTCGAGTCCCTTCTACAGCCTCTTCCTGGCCATGCAGCTGGCGATCGCCCTGGGAGATCTGACCGTCGAGGAGGCCCTCGTCGCAGGCACCGCTCACACGGCTGACGCGCTCGACCTGCCGGCCCTCGGCCGCCTGGAGAAGGGATCGGCTGCGGACTTCATAGTCACCTCCACCGCGCATGCGACCTCGCCGCTCTATACGTGGGGAACGACCGGGCTGGAGAGGGTCTACACCGGCGGCGAGGAAGTCTGGCCGTACGATAAGTCGTGATCGACAAGGGGCACGGACCGGATAGGCGATCGCCCGGACGGTCGGGGCAGGAACCGGTGCGGGTCGGCGGCTCGCTCACCCTGCGGGATATCGTCGGGGTAGCTCGTTCGGATCGGCCGGTGGAGTTGGCTGGCGAGGTGGTGGACCGGGTGAAGCGGAGCCGCGAGTTCGTCGACGAGCTCGTCAACAGCGGCAAGACGATCTACGGCATCACTACCGGCTTCGGACATCTCGCCCGGGTGCACATCGAAGACGAGGACGTGCACGCGCTCCAGCGGAATCTGGTGCTGTCACACTCGGCCGGAGTGGGCGAGCCATTCTCGCGCGACGTTACCCGTGCGATGCTGCTGCTGCGGGCACAGAGCCTGGCGCTGGGCTACAGCGGAGTGCGACTCGAACTGCTCGAGCTGCTCCTGGCCTGCCTGAATCGGGGGGTCCACCCCGTCATACCTTCGCAGGGTTCCGTAGGCGCGAGCGGAGATCTCGCGCCGCTCGCCCACATGGCGCTCACGCTCATCGGCGAGGGGGAGGCCGAGTACCGCGGGGAAGTGGTTCCGGCGGCGCGAGCGCTGGAGGAGGCCGGACTGCGACCTCTGGCGCTGGAAGCCAAAGAGGGTCTTGCCCTCATCAACGGGACGCAGGCGATGACCTCCGTAGCTGCCCTCGTCCTACACGACGCTCTCGGGCTCTGCACGGTAGCGGACGTGGCAGGAGCGATGAGCCTCGTCGCATTGCGCGGTTTGTCCGACCCGTTCGATCCACGGGTCGGGTTCCTGCGACCCCACCGCGGCTGCGAGCAGACCGCTCGCAACCTGAGGCTGCTGCTGGCGGGGAGTACCGGGGTGAGCGACGAAGCGCGGGTGCAGGACGCCTACAGCCTGCGCTGCATGCCCCAGGTCCATGGCGCCAGCCGCGGCGCCCTGCTGCACGCGGCCGACGTCGTTGTCCGCGAGGTCCACAGCGTGACCGACAACCCGCTGATCTTCGAAGAGGACGGCGATGTCATCTCGGCGGGCAACTTCCACGGGCAGCCGGTTGCTTTGGCGATGGATTATGCGAAGTCGGCGATAGCCGAACTCGCCAGCATCTCGGAGCGGCGGATCGCCAGGCTCCAGGACCCCGCCCTCTCGAACCTGCCGGCGTTCCTGACGAGCGAAGCAGGCCTCAACTCGGGCCTGATGATCACCCAGTACACTGCCGCCGCCCTCGTGAGTGAGAACAAGGTTCTCGCGCACCCCGCCAGCGTCGACAGCGTCCCGACCAGCGCTAACCAGGAGGACCACGTCTCGATGGGGACGATAGCTGCCCGTCAGGCCGCCCAAGTCCTGACGAACAGCCAGCGGGTCCTCGCCATAGAGCTGCTGAACGCCGCTCAGGCGCTCGACCTGCGTCCCGGTCTTCACACGGGACCAGGCGTTACCGCGGCCCACCACGCCATACGGGAGGTGGTTCCGCAGCTTCGTGGGGACAGGGTGATGGCCGGCGACCTCGAGGCCGCCTTCGATCTCGTGGCCCGCGGGACTTTGCTCGAGGCGGTTGCGGGTGCCGTCGAAGGGTTGGAGATCGTCGAAACCGTGTAAGCAGGTCCCGTCTTGTCGTTGAAACCTCAGCCCTCGTCGGTGGCGATGTCGCTGGGCCGCCTGAGCAGCGGCCAGTAGAACGCGAGGGTGACGAGGATGAGCCCGGAGGTCACGAGCAACGCGGTGGTGTACGCCTCTGCCGGGTAACCGCCGCTGCTGCTGGTGGGGAAGAGGCCGATGACCACACCCAGCAGCCACTGGAGCAGGGCGCTTCCGATCATGCCCAGGAAGTTGACCGCCGTGATGGCGCGGCCGGTCATGTTGAGCGGGAAGGCGAGGCGGATGAGCGCGTAGAACAGGACGTTGAAGGCGCCGAACAAGCCGAAGAGGAGAAACAGGAGGGCGAGCAGTTCCGGGTAGGAGCGGGCAGGGAAGAACGCCAGTACGAGTTGCACGAGCAACATGCCCAACGCCCCCGCGGCGGTCGTGCGGGCATGCCCGAGCCGATCGGCGAGCCAGCCCACCACCATGTAGCCGCCGCTCACACCCACGCCCATGAGCAGGAGGAGGTTCCCTGCAGCTATCGGTTCCAGTCCCGCGCGGTCCACCAGGTAGGGTCCTGCCCACAGCCCCTGATAGGCGAACATGCTTCCGGTGACCGCGAAACCGAGAAGGCCGATGCGCCAGAAGTCGAGGCTGACGAAGACCTGTACGAGTGAGCCGCGGTCGCTGGCGGCCACGAGGTCGGCCCCCGGTGCCTGCCGTCCGAAGAGGCCTATCCCAAGGGCAGCCAGCAGTATCAGGCCGGCGCCGCCCAGGAAGATCACCCGCCAGCCGAACGCTTCGTTCAGCGCGGCCAAGGGCGTGGCGGCGGCCAAGGCTCCCAGTGAGCCAAGGCCGAGGAAGAGGCCAGACACGGTTGCGAACCGCTGCGGCGGGAACCAGCCGCTGAACGCCTTGAGCGACCCCATCAGTATCCCGGCCATGCCGAGGCCGATGAGCGCCCGCCCCAGGGCCAGGGCCGCGAAACTCTGGGCCGCTGAGAAGAGCAGCGCGCCGACCACCGCCGCCAGCATCAGGCCGGAGGTCACGAAGCGGGCGCCGAAGCGGTCCAGGGCGGCGCCCAGCGGTACCTGTGCAGCGCCGAAGGTAAGGAAGAAGAGGCTCGTCATGAGCCCCAACTGCGCGGCCGTCAGGGACAGGTCACGGCTGAGGTCGTCGGCGATGACCGCGTTGGTGGAGCGGAAGAAGTAGGAGAAGAAGTAGGCGATTACGAAGACGAGGAAGACCAAGTAGGCCTGCGCCGGCACCTCGGCGGCTGCCGCCGCACGAACGTGGGTTTCCTTGCCAGCCGCCCCCACAAGCTCCTCGGCCCCGGCCGTCCCCTGCTCCGTCTCCGCGTTCTCCTCAGCCCACGCCACGCAGGTCCTCGAAGATCTGCCAGCCGACCCCTGCGGGCGTCCGCTCGAGCTTTCCCTGCAGGAGCTCCGCCAGCCACGGCACGATGCCGGCATTGTGGGCGGCATCCTCTTCGGGATCGTCCACCAGCTTCAGCACGGTGAACTGATAGACCTGTTGGGTAGCTGCCAGGGTACCGTCGTCGAAGAACGTGAAAGGCGCCTGGGGCAGTGGGTCCCAGAGGACGTGCACTTCGCCTTCGATGCGCCTGGGGAGGTAGTCGCCCAGATCGATCTCCAACTCGCGGGGATGCCAGATATAACCCTGGAGCAGTTTGAGTCCCCGCTCGTGTTCAGCCATCGACCTTCGGGCAGATGTCAGGAGCCAGCCGGTTCAGCTCGCCCAGGAGCCCATCGAAGGAGCGGAAGTGGATGCCGGCGAAGCCGAGGCGGCGGCAGGCCGAGACGTTCACCTCGCTGTCGTCGATGAACACGATCTGCGAGGGGGGCAGCTCCAGTGCCTCCTGCAACTTCCGGTAGGCTGCCGGGTCGGGTTTCCGTACCCCCAGCTCGTTCGAGAAGAGGAACGTCTCGACCCGAGCCATCCGCGGGTCGCTCCTCACCCTGTCGCACAGCAGGGGCACGTTGTTCGAGAGCATGCCCACCCTGTAGGCATCCGGTATGCCTGCCAGGAGGTCGTACATCTGGGTCCGCTCGCGGCCCGAGCTCAGGAACGTCTCCCGGAACCGCTCCTCGTCGAAGTAGAGACCCGACTCCTTTCGGAATCGGGTCACGAACTCGGCCATGTCGAACTCCCCGGCCTCGAAGTGGGCCATGAGCGGGAAGTAGGTCTTGGCCACGCTCTCCTCGGGTACCGCGCAGAGTCGGGCGAGGTTGCGGACGGCATCGGAATCGAACGTTCCCTCGGTGAAGATGCCGCCCCAGTCGAAGGCGATTGCCCCGATCACGCTCCTCGTCCGAGTAGATGACGAGCCGTCGTCATTCGCCCATCAGCTCGGCCCGGCGCTCGTTGAGGTTGCCAGGGTCGCTGCCCCGGCTCTGTTCCACTTCGTCAGGCGTGATGGGCGTGAACTCCTGAAGCTGTTCCTCGTTGCCCCAGGACGTCAGCTCGTGGCTCAGCACCGCCGCGATCTGTTCGTTCGAAAGAGACCCGGCCCAGGCGGGCATGGCGCCGTTGTAGGTCTGGCCGTCGACGGTGATAGGGCCCGTCAGGCCGTGAACCACCACGTCGATGAGGTACTCGCGCCCACCGGCGTTGTAGATGGCGGGCAGATTTCCGGCGAGCGGCGGGAAGACGCCGGGCATTCCGGCGCCTTGGGCGCCGTGGCAGCCAGCGCAGATCGAAGTGTAGGTGGTGTCGCCCAGTTGTCTGTCGAACTCCGCTGGTGCGGCGGCCTGTTCAGCCGGTTCTTGCGCCTGCTCCCCGGCATGCTGCTCCCCGGCCTGCTGCCCCTCGGCCTGCTGCGCCTCCGCCTGGGGTTCAGCCGCTGGCTCCTCGGCCGGCTCGCCACCGTTCTGATCCTCTGCCTGCTCACCTTCGCCAGCCTGAGCCAGCGTCGCCTGCGGTTCCTGAGCCGGCGGCGGCTCTACCGCGAGCGAGCGGTCCTTGGGCCGGGGCACGTCGAGTTGGGCGGCTGCTGAGCGGCTGTAACCGTCCGATTCGATCAGCTCCGATTGCTCGGACGGGAGTGCTTCTGCTTGACCGTGAGCCTCCTCGACGTGGGGCTGCGATTCTGCCAACACCGGCCTAGGCCAGGTCGTTACGGTGAACAGCAGCGGCAGGATGAAGAAGGTGGCCAGTGCCAGAACCATGCCGCTGCTGAAGAAGCCCGTGTAGGTCTTCTCGTCATCCTTGAGGTGCATGAAGATGGCGACGACCATCACGAACTTGGCCAGCGACATCGCGACGAGCCAGAAGATGGTGGCCGCGTCGGAAAGCCAGGAGATCTCGAACTCGACGATTGCGTACTCGAAGAAGGTGATGATACCCAGGATCAGCGCCGTGATGACGTAGGTGGCGACCGGGTTGCCTTTGTGGTCGTGGCTCATTCTCCCGTTACTCCTAGACGAACTCTACGAGGTAGACGACCGTGAAGATCACGATCCAGACGATGTCGACGAAGTGCCAGTAGAGGCCGACCACCTCCAGGTAGACGGAATCCTTGGCCGCCACCGGGCGGACGTACGAGGCGATGAGCAGAGACAGGAGCAGCAGCACGCCTATGGTCACGTGCACGCCGTGGGTGCCGGTGAGCACGAAGAACGTCGTACCGAACAGGTTCTGCGAGAGCGTCAGCCCCTCCTGGACGAAGTGGCTGAACTCGAAGATCTGGAATCCCAGGAAGATCGAGCCGAAGAAAGCCACTCCGAAAGTCCACAGACGGAACAATTTGATGTTGCCCACGCGCAGTTCGTGCAACGCCAGCACCATCAGGAACGAACTCATCAGCAGCACGAAGGTACTGATGGTGGTGAGGTTGATGTCGAAGACGTCGATCGGGTAGGGGCCCACCAGGCTCCGGTCCTTGTAGACAAGGTAACTGCCGATGAGCGAGCCGAAGAACATGCAGTCCGAGGCGAGGAAGATCCACATCATCAACTTGATGTCGGGGAGCCTGGTGGAGCGGTACTCCTCGTGGGAATGGGCGACGACGGTGTGGCTCACGCGGGACCTCCAACGGCCGGCTCCAGTTCGATGTGTTCGTGGTGACCGCCCACGCCTTCGAGCGCCCACGCGTAGCAGGCGTAGAAGAGGACCGCCACCGAGAAGAGCCCGAGGAGCAGGTTGTGAAAGAGCAGGCCGTACGAGCCGAGGAAGATCGCGAACGAGGCGATGAACGGGTACCACGACTGTCCCGGGATGTGGATCGAGACCTGTTCGACGTGCTTGGGAGGAGAATGGTCGGGATCGACCGACTCGGAGATCGGGTCGCGCCGCTCTACAAGATGCGGGTGCTTGAGGAGCCAGACCGGGTCACGGTCGTTGACCTCGGGCACGACATCGAAGTCGTAGTGGGGTGGCGGTGAGCTGGTTGCCCACTCCAGGGTGCGGCCGTCCCACGGGTCGTCGCCTGCCAGTCGGCCTTTCCGTAATGCCCAGAAGGCGCTGAAGATGACGATCACCATACCCGCGCCCATGACGAACGTGCCCGCCGAGGACATCAGGTTGTAGAGATCGAGCCCGATGCCCGCCTCGTATGTCTGGATGCGCCTGGGCATGCCCAGCAGTCCAGCGAAGTGCTGCGGCCAGAAGATGAGGTAGAAGCCGGGGACTATCAGCCAGAAGCCGAGCCGCCCCAGTCCCTCGGGCAGCAGCCGACCGGTCATCTTGGGGAACCAGTAGTAGAAGCCCGCCAGGAAGGAGAGGAGCGCACCGCCGCCCATGACGAAGTGGAAGTGGGCGACGACGAAGTAGGTGTCCTGCACCTGAGCGTCGAGCGGCGGGATGGCCAGCATGATGCCGGTGATGCCGCCCAGGGTGAAGGTGAGCAGAAACGCCGTCGCGTAGAGCATCGGCACCGCGAAGCGCACGTGACCACCCCACATCGTCGCGATCCAGTTGAAGATCTTGATGCCGGTGGGGATGCCGATGACGAAGGAAGTGAGCGAGAAGGCGGTATTGGCGACGGGGCCGAGGCCGGTGGTGAACATGTGGTGGCTCCACACGGCGAAGCCCATGAAGGCGATGAAGATGCCGGAGAGCACCATGATCGGGTAGCCGAAGAGCGGCTTGCGGCTGAAGGTGGGGATGACCTCCGATATGACGCCGAACGCCGGCAGGATGATGATGTAGACCTCCGGGTGACCGAAGATCCAGAAGAGGTGCTGCCAGAGGATCGGCAGGGCGCCTGCTTCAGGCACGTAGAAGAGGGTGCCGAAGGTGCGGTCCATGATCACCTGGAAGAGGGCGATGGTGAGGGGCGGGAAGGCGAAGATGATCATGAAGGCGGTGATCAGCATCATCCACACGAACAGCGGTAGACGCATGAAGGTCATGCCCGGCGCCCGCATGTTGATGATCGTCACGATCAGGTTCATCGCCGTCACCAGCGTCCCCACGCCGCTGACGAGGAGGCCGATCATGTAGAAGTCGATACCGTTGCCCGGATTGTTGGAAAGCGAGGTCAGAGGCGCGTAGGCGAACCAGCCGGCGTCGGGCGCTCCGCCCAGGAAGAAGCTGGTGTAGATGAACACCCCACTGAGCGCGTAGACCCAGTAACCGAAGGCGTTGAGCCTCGGGAAGGCGAGATCGCGCGCACCGATCATGAGCGGCACGAAGTAGTTGGCGAAGCCGATGCCCAAGGGCATGATCGCCAGGAACACCATCGTGACCCCGTGCATGGTGAACAACTGATTGAAGACGTCGGGGCTCACGAGCGACTGCTCGGGCCTCGCAAGCTGAAGGCGCATCAGGAACGCCTCAACGCTGGCCAGGCCCAGGAACAGGAAGCTGGTGCAGATGTAGAGCAGCCCCAGCCGCTTGTGGTCGACGGTGGTCAGCCAGCTTGCCCAGCCCGTCGTCCAGGTTGGTCTTGTGAGTACGCCCGCGTGACCAGCCGCGGCCGTTTGCCTACCGATCGCCATTCGTTCCTCCTACGGCGTTCGCCTGTGCCTGCTGCTCCCCCTCGATGCCCAGGCTCAGCAGATAAGCGGCGATAGCAGATGCCTCTTCCAGGGCATCCGGGTCGTCTTCCTGCCAGAGCGTAGGCATGTAGTTGCCCGGTTTGATCGCTTGCGGATCTCGGATCCAGGCGGTCAGGTTCTCGTGAGTATTCTCCAGCACCCCGGCAGCCACGGTGTTACGAAGTCCGAAGTTCGTGAGGTTGGGGAAGTCGGGACTGCCGTAGCCGGGCCCGAAGTTGGCGTTCGAGTGACAGCCGATGCACCCCTTCTGCGCGAAGAGAGTACGGCCCTCCTGGATCAGTTCGTTGTTCTGCACGGGCTGGATCGCCTGCCGCTCCTCCTGCGAGGCCTGCACCTGCACCTCCTGGAACGACTCGACCCAGGCCTGGTACTCCTCCTCGGACTCGACGATCACCCGGAAGCGCATATAGGCGTGAGCGCCAAGGCAGAGCTCGGCGCAGTGGCCCCAGTAGATCCCCTCTTCGTCGGCGATGAGCCACAGCTGGTTCTCCTGGTTGGGGATCATGTCGCGCTTGCCCGCGAGCTTGGGCACCCAGAAGGAGTGGAGCACGTCGGCCGAGTCGAGGTCGAGCACGACGCGGGTACCGACGGGGACGTGGAGCTCGTTGGCGGTGACAATGCCGAGCTCCGGGTATTCGAACTTCCACCACCACTGGTAACCGGTGACGTGGACCAGTACATCGCTCTCCTGTGGCTGCACCCTCACCTCGGTCTCGAAGATGGTGCGGACCGTGGGCACGGCAACGAGGATGACGATGATCACCGGTATGAGCGTCCAGGTGATCTCCAGCGGCACGCTGCCGTGAACCTGGTTGGGAATGGCATCCTTGTCCCCCGTGTACCTGCTCCTGAAGCGGAAGATGGCGTAGCCCAGGACGCCCGCCACCAAGGCGACGACCCCGACGCTGAGCCAGGTCGTCCAGATGAGCAGATCGAGCTGCTGCTCGGCCACATAGCCGACGGGATGCAACGTGGAGCGAGGGCCCTCGGTTTCGCACCCGACCAGCAACAGGGCCAGCACGAGTAGCGGCGCGACCCGACGGAACCTACGTACTACCGGCACTTGTTCCTCCTAAGGACGTTTGGGATGGAGTTCAGGCCGGCACGCCATTGATACGGCGCGGCCAACAAACACCCGCCAATGTATCACAGCTGGACCAGCGACGGATAACGTTGTAGAGGCACAATCGTGCCCTCTGTCCGTATCGCCGGCGCTCCCGTTGGGCGCCCGCGCTGCGCTGGGCCGCGGTCGGCCCCTCCACAACGAAGGAGGGCGTGACGGTGTTCTCCGCCACGCCCAGGTTGCTGTCGCAGGAGTTCCGCCAACGGCGGTTCAGCCGGTGACCTCCTTCGCGTCGAGAGGCACGAAGTTGACGAAACAGTAGGCGACGTCTGCCTCGGTACCCCGCTGGTATGAGCCCATGGAGGTGACGTAGACCTCCGTCGACACGCGCTTCCGGTCGCTCTGGGCGGGATCGTCCAGCACGCCGTCGTACGTCACCGGCGAGGACTTGGCGAGAGCCCTCCGGATCCTCTCCAGCCCACTCGCGTCATCCTCGAGCCGCCATGTGCCCACGATCCGGAGCACGTCCTCGTTCTGGCCGCGCCAGACCTGCAACGTCCCCGTTCCGGGCAATCCCGCCAACTTGGCGTCACCGGTGGACGCTCCCTGGGAGAGCGCCTCCTTGCCCAGTTGGAGCTTCTCGAAAGTCACTTCAGATCCCACGCCCATAGACGGTCTCGCTGAAGTCATCAGTTTCGACGGTGAGGCTGCCGAGCGTCATCCGGTAGTTGCGTGCCCACGCTGCGGCCACCTGCTCGGGAAGGTCAGCCGCTTCGAAGCCCACGAAGACGCGAGCGAGCTCTCCGTCGTCGATATCACGCAGATCGACCTGGAGACCGGCTTCGGTCTCCTCGAGGTCGACCCCCGAACCGAAACTGGGGAGGTCGGCGATCACGGTCGGTTCCAGGCCCTCGGCCATGTTGAAGGTCAGTTCGACGTCGTCGAGTTCCACCTGACCTTCGTTCCTCACGACCGTAGTAGCCCAGAGATAGTCGTCGCTGGAGAAGCCATCGATCTCGGCATCTTCGACGGCCTCCTGGAACGAGTCGGAGAAGCGGGTCGGGCCGCCAACCAGGAAGCTCACCTCGGCTGTCGGCTGGGCCAGCAGGGCGGCGTTCGCTTCGGCCAGCGACTTGGCGCTGTTGGCGGTGTTCCAGAGCCAGATGAACAGGATTATCAGGGCGATGCCGAATAGCCAGAGAACCCACGTAGGGCTGCCCTGCGTTTCGTGGTGAGTGGAGGTGCTTGTTGTCATGATTACCCCTTCGAGACCCCGTCCGGCGGGATGGGGTCGCTTCGCGAGTGAGAGTTGTACTGCTTGGCTGCGGTTGGGGTAACCGGTCAGACGTAGGAGGAGTGGTGCCGGTAGAGCCGCTGGGTGAGGTCGAGCCACCAGGGGTTGGGCTCCGGCTCGTCCCGCTCGACGACGGTCCGATCGAACGATCGGAAGTCTGGCTGAGAGGGCTGGACGAGCGACGGCGGGAACTCGGCGAGGTGCGGGGGCACCAGTGAGGCCGCCTCCGGCAGGAGCTTGTCGATGAGAACGGAACGGGTTACCGGAAGACCCGTCATCCGTTCGCCGGCGAAGTCGCTGGCGGTAAGCCCGATGCCGATCTGCGGCAGCCCTGTGAGGAGGACCAGCAGCAGCGCCGCCAGCAGAGCGCGCAGGTTGACCCATTCGAGCCGAGCCGTCCCGCACGGGTGCTGTATGGCTGGACTGCCTGGCACTTCGCCTCCTTCCCCGAATTGCTGCCCTGATCCCAGGGTAACAGCTATGGCTGGGCCTTTCGGTTCAGCTCTTCACGGTTCAGGTGCTGGGCTCCGACACGACAGTAAAGAGCGCCGCCCGAAGGCGGCGCTCGATCTCACTGTTGGTTGCGGGGGCTGGATTTGAACCAGCGACCTTCGGGTTATGAGCCCGACGAGCTACCAGACTGCTCCACCCCGCGGCGATTACCGCGCGGACGGGGGAGACCCGCCTCGAGCGGCGAAAAAATAATGTCCTTCGCGCTGTCCTACTCTTCCGGGAGGCTGCCCTCCTAGTACCATCGGCGCTGGCGTGCTTAACTTCCGAGTTCGGGATGGGATCGGGTGGGTCCACGCCGCTATGGGCACGAAGAACGTTCAGATATG